>CAYHSN010000074.1:4832-10767 GCA_964359235.1 uncultured Vicinamibacterales bacterium
CGGGCGCCATCGCGGACTGCCGGACGGGTGCGACCGCCGTGAGGGCGACGAAGGCGACGAGCGCGCAAGGCATCGGCGTGCCTGTGATCTTTTCACACGGTTCATGCGCCGGCAAGCGACGTCTGAACTGGCCTCCGGCGTCCGGACGATCTATAGTCAACTGTCAGGAGATTCGCTCCGGAGACCAACATGACTGTCGACCCCGAACTGCTCGAGATCCTGGCGTGCCCCCAGTGCAAGACCCCGGTGGCGCTCGTCAAGAACGGCACCGCGCTCAAGTGCGGCCAGTGCCACCGGGTGTACCCGGTCAAGGATGACATCCCGGTGATGCTCATCGAAGAAGCGACGATCGAACCCTGAAGGAGCGGACGCGCGGCATGACGCCCGATCATCGGACGCGGCTCGAGCAGGCGGCCGTCGTGTGCCTGCTCGGGGTCGTGACGGTCGTGCCGTTCTCGATCGCCGCGGCCGAGATCCTGCTGGCGCTCGCGATCGTGGGCTGGCTCGCCGTGATCGCCGCCGGCCGCGAGCGCCTCCAGGTTCCCGCCATCTGCTGGCCGCTCGCGGCGTACGCCGCCTGGACGCTGGTCTCCGTCGTCTTCTCCCCGGATCGCGTTGCCAGCCTGTCCGACTCGAAAGAGCTGGTGCTGCTGCTGATTGTTCCGATGGTCTATCGCCTCGCGGCGGGCCGCCGCGCGTCCACCGTGCTGGAAGTCCTCATCTCGGTCGGCGCGGTCAGCGCGGCGATCGGCGTCGTGCAGTACGGGATCCTCAACTACGACCATCTCGGCCAGCGTCCGCAGGGCACGCTCGGCCACTACATGACGTACTCGGGCACGCTGATGCTGATCATCGGCGCGACGACGGCGCGGCTGCTCTTCCGCACCGAGAAGCGCGCGTGGCCCGCGCTGGTGATGCCCGCGCTGCTCGTGGCGCTGGCGCTCACCTTCACCCGGAGCGCGTGGGTCGGCGCGTGCGCCGCGATCGCGCTCCTGTTCGTCCTGAAGGACTTCCGGCTGCTCGCGGCGCTCCCGGTCCTGGCGGCGCTCTTCTTCGCGTTGGCGCCGCAGGCCGTGACCGGGCGCGTCTACTCCATGTTCGACCTGAACGATCCGACCAACCGCGACCGGGTCGCCATGATGCGCGCCGGCGCGCACATGATTCGGGATCACCCGATCGCGGGTGTCGGCCCGGACATGGTCATCCGGCTCTATCCGCAGTACCGGGACGCCAGCGCCGTCGAGCCCATCAACCCGCACCTGCACAACGTGCCGCTGCAGATCGCGGCAGAGCGCGGGCTGCCGGCGCTGGCCGCCTGGCTCTGGTTCCTCGTTGTGCTCGCGCGCGACCTTTGGCGCGCCTTCCGGAGCGGACCGGCGCCGTGGCTCCCCGCGGCGGGGCTGGCCGCGCTCGTCAGCATGCTGAGCGCGGGCCTCTTCGAGTACAACTTCGGGGACTCGGAGTTCCTCGTCCTCTTCCTCGTCCTCGTCACGCTGCCCTTCGCCGCCGGACGCGCGCGGCCGGCGGCGGCCGGCGCCTGACGTCGTGATTCCGCCGACCGCCCGTACGCTCGTCGATCGCTTCGCCGCGCAATCGATCCTCGTCGTCGGCGACGTGATGCTCGATCACTTCGTCGTCGGCCGCGTGACCCGGATCTCGCCCGAGGCGCCGGTGCCGGTCGTCGAGCACGCGTGCGACGAGTACCGGCTCGGCGGCGCCGCCAACGTGGCGCACAACATCCACGCGCTCGGCGCGCGGGTGGCGACGGTCGGCGTCGTGGGTGACGACGAGGCGGGAGCGCGGATCGTGGCGGCCCTGCGGGCGAATGGGGCGGACTCCTCCGGCATCGTCAAGGATGCCGAGCGCCCGACGACGTGCAAGCTGCGGATCGTGACGACGAGGAACCAGCAGGTCGCCCGCGTCGACTACGAAACCGACCGCGAGCTCGGGCCGGCGGTGGAAGCGGCGGTCCTCGCCGCGATCGATCGGCAGGTCGAGCGGGCGAGCGCACTCGTCGTGTCGGACTATCTCAAAGGCGTGGTGACTCGCGCGGTGGCCGCGCGCGCGGTCGAGGCGGGACGCCGCCGCGGCATTCCCGTGGTCGTGGATCCGAAGGTGCCGCACATCGACTCCTACCGCGGCGCGACGCTCATCACGCCGAACCACCACGAAGCCGAGGCGGTGACGCTGATCCGGATTCGCACGGCCTGGGACGCGCGCGCCGCGGCGCGCGCCTTCCGCGACCGGACCGGTTGCGCGAGCGTGCTCATCACGCGCGGCGAGCACGGGATGTGGCTGCTCGACGGCGACGCCGAATACGATCTGCCGGCCGTGGCGCGCGAAGTGTCGGACGTCACGGGCGCCGGCGACACGGTCGCGGCCGCCATCGCGCTCGGCCTCGCCTCGGGCGGCAGCCTGCTCGACGCCGCGCGCCTCGCCAATCACGCCGCCGGCATCGTCGTCGGCAAGTTCGGCCCGGCGACGGTGACGCCAGACGAGCTCCTCGCGGCGCTCGAGCATCAGCCGTAGAGAGGTCGTCGATTGCTGATTGCTGATTGCTGATTGACGAACGACGATTGCCGCGACTGAAGTCGCGCGCTACGTACCTGTGACGTCGTAGAGCCGGACTTCAGTCCGGCTTCACCGTCACGGCTCGCACTTGTTCGTGACGAGCAGGAGCTCCGGCAGGGGCTTGCGCGCGAGCACGTTGCCCACCTTCACGTCGAAGATGGGCGCTCGTTCGACGACGCATGTCGGCGTTGGCAGGATGTCCTTCAGGGCCTCGTAGTCGCTCGCCCGCATCAGGCAATAGGTCTCACCCGACGAGAACACCTCGACCGCCTGATCCGGATGGAAGGTCTCGAAGACCGGACGGCGGAGGTAGTACACGAGACTCGGCAGGCCCATCTTGTAGTAGCCGACCCTGGCGTCCGGACCGGCCAGCGCGCGGATGCGTTCGGCCATCGCGGGCACCGCCTGGTATTTTGTGAAGCTCGGCAGCGCGCGCAGCACGAAGATCCAGTTGACGGCGATCGCCGCGATCGCGAGCGTGACGATCGCCGCGAACCGTCGCCGGTTGAACGCGAGCCCCGCGGCGATCAGGCCGGCGATCATCGCGGCCCATCCGGTCGCCTGCGCGCCGGCGATGGCGTACACGCGCGCCGGCGAGCCGAAGAGATACAGCACGCCGGCGCCGGCGACGACGAGCAGGAGTCCCGCGGCAATGGAGATCCCGTCGGTCCAGCGAGTCCAGCGCCCGTGAGCCTCATCCAGGCCGCGCGCGATCAGACCGCCTGCGAGCGCCGCGACCGCCGTGGTCGCCGGAAAGATGTAGAGGTCCTGCTTGCTCTGCGAGAGGCTGAAGAAACCGACAATGATGGCGACCCAGAGGACGAGCAGCGCCGGAAGCTGACGGCCACGGGCTGCTTCGCCCGGCGTCTCGTCGCGCGCGCGCCAGGCGCGCCACGCGAACAGCCCCAGCGCGGCGACGCCGAACACGGACCAGGGGAACAGATCGGTCAGCAGCACGGGCCCGTAGAACAGCACCCCGCGCTCGTCGACCTTGGCGCCGTAGGGCGCCGTGTAGCGCGACAGGTTCTCCTCGATGAAGAACGTGCGGATGTAGAGCCACCCGTGCTCGCTGAAGATCCCGATATACCACGGCAGCACGATGGCGGCCACGATGAGCGCGCCCCATGGCAGCATCATCCGGCGCAGGTCCCGCAACCGGCCGTGAAGGGCGAGATGGACGAGGACGATGAGGCCCGGCAGCACGATCGCGATGGGTCCCTTCGTCATGAAACCCAGGCCCATCGCGACGTACATCAGGGTCAGATAGCGGCGGCGCCGCCAGGATTCGCGCTCGGCCAGCACGAAGAAGAGCAGCGTCAGGCCCATGAACATCGTGATGTAGACGTCGATGAAGATGCGCCGCGCCAGCATCACGACGCGAGGGGCCGACGCGACGGCGAGCGCGGCGAAAAGACCCGCGTCGGTGGAGAACGCCGCGCGGCCGACGCCGAACGCGGCGGCGATGAGCACCATCGCGCCGAGCGCGATGGCCAGCCGCTCGACGGCGACCGACTCGCCGAAGACGCCGTAGAAACCGGCGACGATCCAGTAGCTCAGCGGAGGCTTGTTGAAGCGCGGCTGATCGTTGAAGCTCGGATTCAGCAGATCGCCCCGCTCGAGCATCTCGCGCGGCGTCTCGACGTAGAACGCCTCGTTGGCGTCCCAGATCGCCGAGTCGCCGAGGCCGACGAAATACGGGGCGACAGCGAGCACGAGGAGGACAATGAGAACCGCTCGGCGACTGACGGTAGGGTTCACGGACGCTCCAGGAATCAGTGTCTGAAATGTCTCCGCCCCGTGAACACCATCGCCAGATCGTGTTCGTCCGCGGCGGCGATCACCTCGATGTCGCGCACCGATCCGCCCGGCTGCACCACGGCGGTGGCGCCCGCGGCCGCCAGCGCGTCGAGCCCGTCGCGGAACGGGAAGAACGCGTCGGATGCGGCCACGGATCCCGTCAGCGCCGCCGCCGCTTTCATCGTCGCGACCTTCACGGCGTCGACGCGGCTCATCTGACCCGCACCGATGGCCAGCGTGCGATCGGCGCTCGTGAAGATGACGGTGTTCGACTTGACGTGCGCCGACACGCGCCACGCGAAACGCAGGGCCCGCCATTCTTCCGGCGTCGGCTGACGCTGGGTCACCACCCGCAGCGTCTGGACGCCCGGCCACGCGCCTCGTGCCTCGGCCACCCGATCGCGCGCCTGCACGAGCAGCCCTCCCAGGATGGTCCGCAGCTCGAGGCCGACCGCCGCGCCGTCGAGCGCGGCGAAGTCGGCCGTCACGACGCGCATCTTCGCCTTGGCGGCGAGGATCGCGCGCGCGTCCTCGTCGACGGCCGGTGCGATCACGGCTTCGATGAACGTCGACGTGATCGCCTTCGCGGTCTCGGCATCGATCGCGCGGTTGAGCCCGACGATGCCGCCGAAAGCAGAGAGCGGGTCGGCCTCGCGCGCGCGGACGTAGGCGTCGGCTGCCGACGCGCCCGTGGCGGCGCCGCACGGGTTCGTGTGCTTGATCACCACGGCCGCCGGCTCGTCGAACTCGAGCGCAATGCGCGCGGCCGCGTCGAGATCGAGCAGGTTCGTGTACGAGAGCGCCTTCCCCTGCAGGACGCGCGAGACGCCGAATCCCGCGCCGGACTCGTCCGCGTACCACGCCGCCGGCTGGTGCGGGTTCTCGCCGTAGCGCAGATCGCCGAGCTTGTGAAACGTCGGCCGCAGGCGATCCGGGAACGGCCCGTCGAACGACAGCACCCTCCGCGTCACCTCGCCCCGCTCGCCCACCGTGGTCGCCTCGAGCGTGGCGGCGATCATGTCGTCGTAGGCCGCGGTGTGCGCGAACGCCCTGCGCGCAAGGGCGAAGCGGAAGCCGGGGGCCGGACCGCCCTCGCGATCGAGCTCCTGCAGCACGGCCGGGTAGTCCGACGGATCGACGACGACCAGCACGTCACGAAAGTTCTTCGCGGCCGCCCGCACCAGGCTCGGCCCGCCGATGTCGATCTCCTCCACCACCTCGTCAAACGTCGCCTCGGTCTTCGCCGCCGTCCGCGCGAAGGGATAGAGGTTGACGACGACGAGATCGATCGGGCGAATGCCGAGGCGTTCGAGCGCCGCGAGATCGTCCGGGCGATGGCGCCGGGCGAGGATGCCGCCGTGCACCGCCGGGTGCAGCGTCTTCACGCGGCCGTCCATCATCTCGGGGAACCCGGTGACCTCGGACATGCCGATGACGCGCAGGCCGCCCGCGGCGAGCGCCCGGGCGGTGCCGCCCGTCGAGACGAGCTCGATGCCGCGGCCGCCGAGGCCGCGGGCGAAGTCCAGAAGGCCGGTCTTGTCGGATACGCTCAGAAGTGCGCGCATAC
>CAYHSN010000075.1:0-10756 GCA_964359235.1 uncultured Vicinamibacterales bacterium
TGAAGGCCTGCGCTACAAGCGGCGCGTAGTGTCAACACAAGTGAGCTGCGGTGTAGGGCCGGTCCGCGCAACGCAACGCCAGCCCACGTCGCGACTCGTTGCTCGTGACTCGTGACCCTTACCCCCGCGGCTTCTTCAGACGATCGAGCGCCTGCTTCGCCAGAAACGACGCGTCGCTGTCGGGGAAGTTCTTGATCACCAGATCGTACGACTGCTGCGCGCGGTCGAGCTGCTGCAGGGACTCGTAGCAGGCGCCGCGCTTGAAGAGCGCCTGCGGCACGCTGTCCGACCCGGGATAGTTGACGATCACCTTGTCGAAGGCGGCGACCGCCTCCTGGTACTTGCCTTCGAACTGCAGCGCGGCGCCGATGTAGAACTGCGCGTCATCGGCCTGCGCCGATCGCGGGAAGGTCTTGATGTAGGTGTCGAACCCGGTCACGGCGAGAATCCAGCGGCCGGCCGTGTAGTCCCCGTAGGCTTCGTCCCAAAGGCGCTGCGGGTTCGTGCCGGGCTGCACCTGTTGCGCCGGCGCCGTGGGGGCGGGCGCAGGCACCGGTGGAGTCGCGGCCGTGGCGGGCGGCGCGGCTGGCTGCGCGCCCGCAGCCGACGGGCCCACGACAGGTGGTGGCGCGACCACGGGCGCCGCCGCCGGCGGAATCGCCATGCGCAACGCTTCCACCTCCTGCGCGAGCGACGCCAGGCGCACGTTGCCGTCGTCGAGCTTCTCGCGCAGCACGCGCACGCCATCGGTCACGTTGTCGACGAGCAGCTTCTGATCGGCGAATCCCTTGCGGTTGAGAGCCGCCTGCTCGTCGAGCTTCGCGGTCACGGTCTTGAGCACGTCGGCAATCTGGCCGAGCGCGAGATGGAGTTGCTGCGTCTGCTCCTGCAGCATCCGGATGTCGGCCATCATCAGCCGGTGCTCGCGATCGGCCTCGGCCCGGGGAGCCGCGGGCATGAGCGTCAGCAGGGTCACCGTCAGCACGAAGAGAGGGAAGCGCTTCATGGTCGAACCTTCGCGGAAACCGTTATTGTGACACACGAGGCGGAATCCGAGCGGCCTACTTCGCCGTGATCACGAAGTGGGCCCGGCGGTTCTTCGCCCAGGCCTCCTCGGTGTGCGCCGGGTCGAACGGGAACTCCTTGCCGTAGCTCACGATGCGCAGCCGATCCGCCGGGCCGCCGACCGACACGAGGTAGTTCCGGGCCGAGAGTGCGCGGCGCTCGCCGAGCGCCAGGTTGTATTCGGCCGTGCCGCGCTCATCGCAATGCCCCTCGATCGTGATGACCCAGGTGGAGTACCGCCTGAGCGCCTGGGCGTTGACGTCGAGCGCCGCACGCCCCGTGGCATCGACCTCCGAGCTGTCGTACCCGAAGAAGACCGGCTGGAGCGGCGAGTCGCGGTTGAGCTCATCCAGGTTCCTGCCGCTCAGGTCGCCTTCGGCCGGCAGCGGCTCCGGCGGGACGGGGACCGGTTCAGCCACCGGCTCGGGCGGCGCCGGCGGACGCGTGGGCTGCGCCGGCCCGGCCGTCCCCGGAGGCGACGGTGTGGGACGGGCCACGGGCGGCTGCGGCTTGGCGCACGCCCCGAGCCACGCGGCCATCAGGACCGTCAACACGACGAGCGAGGTTGGTGCGAACTGTCGGGTGTGCATGATCTGCCTGTCTCCCCACACGGCGCCGGCCCGAGCGGGCCGCGCCCCTCAGTGCGACCAGTTTGGCGCGTAATTGTTGCCGATCTTCGTAATCTGCCGGACGTCGTTGCCGTCGCGGCCCATCACCGCGACCTGCACACGGCCCCACCGGGTCGTCGTGAACGCGAGGTGCCGCCCGTTTGGCGCGAAACTCGGACTTTCGTTCGTGCCCTCGCCGAACGTGAGCTGTTTGACCCGTTGGGTCGCGACCTCGTAGACCTTGATGTCGTGGCCCGGACCCGTCCGCGACGAATAGGCAATCTCGTTGAACGGCGCCGGCGACCACGTCGGCCGATCGGCGTACGATTCGAAGGTGATGCGCCGCAGCCCGGTACCGTCCGCATCCATGACATAGACCTGCGGCGAGCCGGACCGATCCGACACAAACGCGATCTGTGTTCCCGTCGGCGACCAGGTGGGGGTCGTGTCGGCGGCGGAGTGATTGGTCATCCGCCGGAGATTCGAGCCGTCGGCGTTGACGACGTAGAGTTCCGGATTCCCATCCCGATTCGACGTGAACACCAGCCTCGTCCCGTCGGGCGACCAGACGGCGAGCCAGTTGTGCGCGCGCACGCTGCCGCCGGCCGGCGTCGCGGGCGGCGCCGTCGTGTAGATGAACGAGAGAAAGATGTTCGGATAGCCTTGCCGCCACGACGTGTAGGCGATCGCCCGGCCGTCGCTCGACCAGACGGGGAAGTTGTTCAGCCCGCGCGTGACCGTCACGCGCCGTTGGTTCGCGCCGTCGTAGTCGGCGAGGTAGATCTCCTTGATCGTGCGCGCCTCGATCGGACCGGGAATGCGCTCGCCGTCGCGGTCGGACGCGAAGGTCAGCTTCGTGCGCGCCACCCCGCGCAGCCGGCGCTGCTGCATGTGGATCTCGTCGGCGGCCGTGTGCGCATACAGGCGCGGGTTCGCCGCCGTGCCCGAGTACTCCTTGCCGAACGCCGACTCCTTCGACCGCACGGCCGCCATGCGCACCTGCACCAGGAGCCCGTTCGCGGTCTTCCGCACCGTGCCGATGAGGACGCCGTCGGCGCCGATCTCCCGCCACCGGTCGAACCGCACGTCGTCGATCGCGCGCGGCGCCGGCACGGTCCGCACGACGTCGCGGGGGATGAGATAGAACTCCCGCTCGAAACGCAGATCCTCCCAGAGGACCTCGGTCATCGTCTGGGCGATCGCCTGGGTTTCCTTGTCGGCCACGCCGGATCCGCCCGCGTCGTTCGGCAAGGCGACGAACTCGGTGATCGCCAGCCGCGGCGGCGCGCCGATGTCGCCGACGATCGGCACGAACACTTCGCGGGGCTGCTGCGGTTGGGGCGGCGGCGGCTGCCCCGGCGGCGGCGTCTGCCGCGCCGCACTCCCGGCCAGCACGCTCACCGTTCCAGCCAGCACGGCCGCGGCGGCGAAACAGGGGAGGGAAGTTCGCATGCGCATGGTCCGGCGTCAGCGCTTGTATTGAAAGCTCAGGTGGACGATGAGCTGCGGCTCGGGGTACTCGGCGGGCAGCGCCGGCACTTGCGCCGTCACCGCGAGCGCGCGCTGGGCCGCGAGATCGAGCGCGACGTAGCCGCTCGACTTCTCGACCTCGATGTCGGTGATTCGCCCGTCGCGCCGAACCGTGAACTTCATGATGGTCTCGCCCGGCACCTGCTGGAACTGGTTCCAGCTCTGCGAGATCATCGACACCATCGTGCCGAGATACTCCGGGCAGCAGAAGTTGCCCGCCTCGACGTACCCGCCCGTGCCGCCGCCGCCGCCCGTCGTCAGACCGCCGAAGCCCGTGCCTCGCGTCGCGCCCGTCTCGGCGCGCGCCGTGCCCGTCCGCTCCTCAGGTCCGGTCGCCGGCGGTTGACGCCGCAACGGCCGTGCCTTCGACTCCGGCGCCGTCATCTCGGGCGGCTTCGGCGCAGGCGGCCGAACCGGCTCGCGCTTGAGCTCCGGCGCCGTGAGGATCTTCTGGATCGGCCGCGCGTCAATCGGCGTCATGCCTCCAGAGCGGGGTCCCGGCGTCCCGCCGAGCGAAATGAACATGACCTCGCGCGGGACCGAGGAGGCACGGCTCGTGCGCCAGCTCGCCGGCATCACGACGAGCGCCGCGACGACGAGGATGTGCCCGGCGAGCGACGCGATCATCATCCGCGTCATCCCGTCGCCCTCGACGGCGCGCGCGGCGATGATG
Organism: uncultured Vicinamibacterales bacterium; assembly: GCA_964359235.1. GTDB lineage: Bacteria > Acidobacteriota > Vicinamibacteria > Vicinamibacterales > JAHECP01 > CAYHSN01. The sequence goes on from CAYHSN010000075.1 coordinate 3,877, forward strand.
GCGCTGACCGCTTCCCTCATGCGCGTGCTCCGCGGCCGCCGGTCATCGTCGCGCCGGCGGCTGCGTCAGGATGCCGACCTTCTCGACGCCGGCCTCTTTCAAGCGATCGAACACCTGCATGGCCTCCTGCATCGTCACGGCCCCATCGGCGCGCAGGAAGACGTTCTTGTCGGCGCGGCCCGCGAGCGCCTGTCTGACCCGTTCGTGCAGCACGTCGACGCTCATCGTGTCGTCACCCAGTTGCACCCGCCGATCGGTCCGGTAGGTGAGCGGCACGGTCACGTAGACCGGCTGCGCCGTCACCGGATCCGCGCGGCGCGCCTGCGGGAGGTTGACCGCGAGCCCCTGTTGCATCATCGGCGCGGTCACCATGAAGATCACGAGCAGCACCAGCATGACGTCGACGAGCGGCACGACGTTGATCTCGGAGAGCGCGCTCGCCACGCGCGGCGTCCCGCGCCGCCGGCGCATTCCTCCGCCGTTGCCGTTGCCGTGATCGTAAACCTGAACGTTCGGCATGGCGTGTGAACCGCTCCTATGTGAAGTTCCGCTCGGCGATGTTCAGAAACTCGAGCGAGAAGTCGTCCATCTCCGCGGCGAACCGCTTCACTCGGCTCGTCAGATGGTTGTAGAAGTACACGGCCGGAATCGCCGCGAAGAGCCCCGCCGCGGTCGCGACGAGCGCCTCGGCGATGCCGGGGGCCACCACCCCCAGGCTCGTCGAGCCGACCGCGCCGATGCGCTGAAACGCCGCCATGATGCCCCACACGGTGCCGAAGAGTCCGATAAACGGCGTGATCGACGCGGTCGTCGCGAGAAACGTCACGCGGCGCTCCAGGCGCGCCACTTCAACCGTGGAGGCGCGCAGCAGCGCGCGATCGACGGCATCCAGGCTCTTGAGAGTTGGACGTGGCGCCGGCGGCGCCGGCCGGGGTTCGGGATTGCCGGCCTGCTGGCGCAACTGCGTGTTGAGCTCCGCGTACGCGGCCTGGAACAGGCCGACGAGCGGGCTCGCGCCAAGCGACTTGCACACCGACTGCACTTCCGAGAACTTGTTGCTGCGGCGAAATACGTCGATGAAGCGCGAGCTGTGACGCTCGGCCCGGCCGAACTGCCAGAGTTTGTAGAGGATGATGCCCCAGGAGGCCGCGGAGAACAGCAGGAGGATGAGCAGGACGATCTTGGCGGTCGGGCCCGAGCGAGCCACGAGGCTCACAACGTCGGTCGGGACCTCGGGGAGAGCGGCCTCTGGCGCGGGGACGCCTTGCAAGAGCACGGCAAGCGCGTACGATCCGAACGTGCGCAAACGAGCCTCCGGCATGAAGTGCGAGTGAGAGTCATCGGTGCGCCGCTGGGACAGCGCGAACGAGGCAAGGGTAACACGCCCCCGGATAGCTGTCAAAGGTCTGATATGATGGGAGTTCTCTCGATTCCATGATCCGCTTCCTCAGCATCCGGAACCTGGCGGTCATCGACGCGCTGGAGGTCGAGTTCGGGCCAGGGCTCAACGTCCTGACCGGCGAGACCGGCGCCGGAAAGTCGATCGTCGTCGAGGCCGTCGGGCTGCTGGTAGGAGAGCGCGCCTCGGCCGATCTCGTTCGCACCGGCGAGGACACGGCCGTCGTCCAGGCGATCGTCGAGCCACCGGAGGGCGGCGAGCTGATCGTCCGGCGCGAGGTCTCCGCGCAAGGTCGAAGCCGCGCGTTCATCGACGACGAACTCGTGACGACGGCGGCGTTGCGCGAGCGATGCGGCCCATTCGTCGATCTGCACGGACAGCACGAGCACCAGCGCCTGCTCGATCCGGCCACGCACGTCGACCTGGTCGATGAGTTCGCCGATCTCGGCGGGCCGCGCGCCGCCGTCGGCGACGTGTTCGTCCGATGGCGCACGGCGACGCGCGCGCTGGACGCTCTCCAGCTCGACGAGCGCCAGAAAGCGGCGCGCATCGATCTCTTGACGTTCCAGCTTGCCGAGATCGATCGTGCGGCGCCTCGGCCGGGTGAAGATACCGAGCTCGCGACCGCGCGGGTGGTGCTCGCCAACGCGGACCGTCTCCAGCGGCTCAGCGGTGAGACCTATGCGGCGCTGTACGAGGGCGACCAGCCGGTGCTCGGCGGTCTTGGTGTGGTGTGGCGCAAGATCGAGGAGCTGGGATCGCTCGACCCGCGATTCGCGCCGTACCTCGAGTCGCGCGAACCGATCAAGGCGCAACTCGAGGACCTCGCATACTTCCTGCGGTCTTACGCCGCGAGCATCGACGCCTCGCCGGCCCGCCTGCAGGAAGTCGAGGACCGCCTGGCGCTGCTGGAACGCGTGAAGCGGAAGCACGGCCCCACGCTCGACGACGTGCTGGCGCGGCAGGAAGAATTCCGGAGGGAGCTGAGCGAACTGGAATCGGCGGGCGCGCGCCTCGAATCGCTCCAGGCTGCCGCGCACGCGGCGCGCGCCGACTATCTGACGGCGGCGCGATCGCTCTCGGCCGCTCGCCGCTCGGCTGCGGGCAAGTTCGCCCGCACGCTCGAGCAGGCCGTCGCTGAGCTGGCGATGCTGCGCACGAAGTGCGAGGTGCGGTTCGCGCCGGAGACTCCGGAAGGGGCGTGGACGGATCGAGGGATCGACCAGGCGGAGTTCTACCTGTCGCCCAATCCAGGAGAGGAGCTGCGCCCGCTTGCCCGAATCGCCTCGGGCGGCGAGCTGTCGCGGCTCATGCTCGCGTTGAAGACGCTCGCGCCGACCGACGCTCCCGGCAAGACGCTCGTCTTCGACGAGGTCGACGTTGGGATTGGCGGGGCAGTGGCGGATGTGGTGGGGAACAGACTGCAACGCCTCGGTGCGCGCTACCAGGTCCTGTGCATCACGCACCTGCCGCAAATCGCGGCGCACGGGCGCCATCACTTCCGGATTGAGAAAACCGTGCGCGGCAGCCGCACGGTGACGAGCGCCGTGCGCGTAGACGGCAGTACGCGCGAGGAGGAACTCGCGCGTATGATTGGGGGGAGCGACATCAGTGCGTCAGTGCTCGCGAGCGCCCGGGACATGCTGCGGGCGAGGGCACTAGGCGAACAGACGGCGAAAGGCGAAAGAGAAAGCTCGAAACCGAAGGGCAGGCGCGTTGGCTAAGCGGTACCGCATCGAGACGTTCGGCTGCCAGATGAACGTGCACGACTCGGAGCGCATGGCTGGGCTCCTCGAGCGCGCCGGATACGAGCGTGCCGATCGCTCGAACGAAGCGGACCTCGTCGTGCTGAACACGTGCAGCGTGCGGGAGCGGGCCGAGGACAAGCTCTTCAGCCGGCTCGGCGAGCTCGCGATCGAGGGACGCGCCCGGCGCGAGAAACCCACGGTCGCGGTCGCCGGGTGCGTCGCGCAGCAGGAAGGCGAGAAGATTCGCGATCGGGCGCCCGGCGTCGACGTCATCGTCGGCACTCAGAGCCTGAAGCGGTTGCCGGAGCTTGTCGATCTCGCCAGCAGGCGGCGCGAGCTGGCCATCGACATCAATCCCTACGAAGACGTTTCGTTCCCTCTGGGCGTGGCGCGTCTCGGGGATCCCGTCAGGGCCTACGTCACCATCATCGAGGGCTGCAACGACTTCTGCGCCTTCTGTGTTGTCCCGTACACGCGAGGGCACGAGCGGATGCGTCCGGTCGCTGACATCGTGGCGGAGGTCGAGGAGGCGTGCCGCGCCGGGCGAAAAGAGGTGCACCTGCTCGGGCAGATTGTGAACCACTACCAGGCCCCGGACGATCCGGGCTGCGATTTCGCCGCGCTTCTCGAACGCGTCCACGACGTCGAGGGACTGGAACGCATTCGATTCGCGAGTCCGCACCCGCGCCACGTGACGCCACGCCTCGTCGAAGCCATTCGCGATCTGCCGAAGGTCTGCCGGCACCTCCACCTGCCGGTCCAGTCAGGATCGACACGCGTACTCCAGGCCATGCGCCGGCGTCACACCCGGGAGGAATACCTGGACCTCGTCGAGCGCGTGCGCGACACGGTTTCCGGCATCGCCCTATCAACCGACATGATCGTCGGGTTTCCCGGAGAGACCGCGGCGGACTTCGACGACACGTTGTCACTCGTCGCAAGGGTGCAGTTTCACTCGATGTTCTCGTTCAAGTACTCCGTCCGCCCGAACACGCTGGCTTCGAAGCGGATGCCGGACGATGTGCCGGAGCCTGAGAAGACGCGCCGGTCCATGGCGCTTCAGGCTGTGCAGCGGGACATCCAGCTCCGGCTGCATGAAGCGGCCGTGGGCCGGACGCTGGAGGTGCTCGTGGACGGCCCCAGCCGTCGCCGCGATGGGGAACTGCAGGGTCGAACCACCGGTAACACCGTGGTCAACCTGCCGGGACCGCTCGCCTGGGTGGGCAGGCTCACCCCCGTTCGCATTACGCATGCGGGACCGAACAGCCTGCGGGGCGAGGCGTCTGGCGCCGATACCCAATCCGGGCGTGCTTGACAGGGGCGCGGCTGGAACCTACGTTACCGGGGACGACCGACTCTGGCCGGAGGGTAGAACGATCGATGCAGATTGAGATGACGATCAAGGGGCTGATGATCGATCCGGTCACCAACATGCCGATCATCATCCTCCGCGACAAGGACGGGCATCGGGTGCTCCCGATCTGGGTCGGGGTGTTCGAAGCCAACGCCATCGCCCTGCAGATTGAGAACGTGACGACGCCTCGGCCGATGACGCACGACCTGTTGCGAAACGTCATCCAGGACCTGCAGGCCTCGGTGGTCAAGATCGTCGTCTCCGATCTGAAGGAGAACACGTTCTACGCGCTCATCTACATTCGGCGCAACGGGGAACTGGTCGCCGTCGACGCCCGCCCGAGCGATGCCATCGCACTGGCCCTTCGTGCCAGCGTCCCGATCTTCGTCGAGGAAGTCGTGATCGAGAACGCGCGGTCCATCGACATCTCGCCTGAGAAGGCCGACTCCGAGCGCCTCCAGAAGTGGCTCGAGAGCCTCGATCCTGACGAGCTCGGCAAATACAAGATGTAGCGCGCGTTCGGCGCGGCGATGCCATCCCTAGTCGCTGTTCGCTTGACACCTTCGACGTCCGTCCCTAGAATGGCAGCAAATCCCGACGGCGCCCGCGGGCTGGGCGTCCCTCATGATTGTTGCAATCGCCAACCAGAAAGGCGGCGTCGGCAAGACCACGACTGCCATCAATCTCGCGGCTGCGCTCGCGCTGCGGGGCAAGCCCACGCTGCTCATTGACTTGGATCCTCAGGCGAACAGCACGATGTCCTATGTGGACGTCTCGAAGGTTCAGCGCAGCGTGTACGACGCCATCGCTGACGGTCATTGCCCGCTCGCGGACGTCATCCTGGCGACGCCGGTGCAGAACCTGTGGATCGCGCCGTCCCGGATCAGTCTGGCCAAACTGGAAGGGAAGCTGGTAGGGGAGCTCGATTCGCACTACCGCCTAAAGGATCGCCTCGAGCCTGTCCGCGCGCAGTACCCGAGCATCGTCATCGACTGCCCGCCGACCCTGGGGCTGCTGACCGTCAACGCCCTCGTGGCGGCGACGCACCTTCTCATTCCCATTCAGTCGTCGTATTTCGCCCTTGAGGGCACGGACGACCTGCTCGAGACCATCGAGAAGGTCCGCTCGCGAGCCAATCCGAACCTCCGAATCCTGGGCGTCGTCATCACGATGCACGACCGCCGCACCGCGCTCGCGCGGGATATCCGTGGGCAGATCGACAAGGTCTTCGGCACGAAGGTGTTCAAGACGGTCATCACGAAGAGCGTCCGGCTCGAGGAGAGCCCGGCGTACAAGGAATCGATTTTCACATTCGCGCCTGATTCCTCCGGCGCGACGGAGTACTACAGCCTGTGCGAGGAGGTCATCGATCGTGCCTAAGCGCGGACTGCCGGTGACGGTGCGCATGCGTCATGATGAGCATTACGTGGAGGCGCTCGCCAGTTCGGCCGGCGCGCCGGTTGGTCGTCTGGTGCCCATCGATCTGATCGATCCGAATCCCCACCAGCCCCGGCAGGTCATGGGCGACCTGTCCGAACTCATGGCTTCGATTGCCGAGAAGGGCATCATCGAGCCACTCGTGGTGCGTCAGCGGGGAGGCCGGTACCAGATCGTCGCCGGCGAACGCCGGTATCAGGCCGCCGTCCAGGTGGGCGAGCATGAGGTGCCGGTGGTCGTCCGGGACCTCGACGATACCGAAGTCATCGAGATCGCCCTCGTCGAGAACCTCCAGCGCAAGGACCTGACGGCCTTCGAGGAAGCCGAGGCCCTGCAGGCGCTCGCACAGCGCTGCGGCTACACTCACGAGGATCTGGCGCGCCGCCTGGGGAAGTCGCGGACGGCGATTACGGAATCCCTCTCCCTGATGAACATGCCCGAGGAGATCCGCAACCTCTGTCGGCTGGCCGACATTTCCTCTAAGTCGTTGCTTTTGCAGGTAGTTCGCCAGACAAGCCCAGAGAAAATGACCGCGCTGATCGAGAAGATCGCCCGCGAGGGCGCCACGCGCCAGCAGGTCCGCGAGGCCACGGCCAAACCGAAGCCAGGACGCCCGAAGTCGTACATCTTCGCCTACAAGCCACCCACCAAGGCGTTCAACCTTCGCTTGAGTTTCAGGAAGGCGCGCGTGGACCGTGACGAGATCATCGCGGCGCTCGAGGCAATCATCGACGAGTTGCGCTCGGCCCGCCGCTAACTCAGAGCCTGAGAAGAAATCCGTAGCGCAGGCCTTTCAGGCCTGCTTTGTCGGGCAGCCCTGAAGGGCTGCGCTACACGACGGCGATTTCTTCTCAGGCTCTCAGCTCTCCGGAAACCGGAACAAGCGTGAGGGGTCGCGGGCTTCGCGTGCGCAGCGCCGGTGATGGCCGATGGTCATCGTCG
>CAYHSN010000076.1:0-10710 GCA_964359235.1 uncultured Vicinamibacterales bacterium
GGGGCCATCGCACGGGCGACATCGAGCAGATCATCGGCGGGAATTGGGCGCGGTATTTCACGGAGATTCTCGGCGTGTAACACGGCAGCGGCCTGAGCGTTGACGAGTGACAACTGACGACTGACGACTGACAACTTGAGGCGTGGGGCGTCAGGCATGAGGACCGAACGATGAGCGAGATGCATCCACGGAGCTTGGTGGCAGGACTTGCGCTGGGCGTGGCTATCGCGACTGCCGCAGGCCTGGGGGATGTCGTCAGAACGGCGAACGCGCAGACCGCTGCAGCCCCGGGCCGGCAGGTCGTCCGCCCGGAGAAGTTCCCGGCCACCGGCCTGCCGTACAGCCCCGGCATCCTGATCAACGACACGCTGTATCTCTCGGGTCAGCTCGGCCGCGACCCGGCGACGGCGAAGCTCGTGGCTGGGGGTATCGAAGCCGAGACACGCCAGGCGCTGGCGAACCTGGGCGAGGTGCTCAAGGCCGCGGGAATGGACTTCGGTGACGTCGTCTCCGTGAGCGCGTTCATCACGAGCTTCGACGACTTTCCGAAGTTCAACGAGGTGTACCGCGAGTACTTTCCTGCCGACCCGCCGGCGCGCGCGACGGTGCAGGTGGCGGGACTGAACCTCGGCGCGCGCGTCGAGATTCAGATGATCGCGGCCAAGCCGCGATCACGTTGAAGACTCGCCCTTCGATACACTCGGGGCGAACGGCGTGCGTTCACGTTCGCTGTTCGATCACGCCGTCCGCGCGCAGCCGCTCGAACGTTCCCTGATCCATACCCAGATCGGTCTGAAGCACCCGCGCGGTGTGCTCGCCGCGCATCGGCGGCGGCGTGCGGACGCTCGCGGGCGTCGCCGACAGCTTGATCGGCACGCCGAGCACGCGGAGCGGCCCGATGGCCGGATGCTGCAGCACCTGCACCATCGCGCGCTCGAGGATCTGTTCGTCGGCGAACACCTCGTCGATGTCGCGCACGGCGCCGCACGGAACGGCGGCCGCATCGAGGCGCGCGATCCACTCCGCGCGCGTGTGCGATCGGAAGAGCGTCACGAGGATCGGTGTGAGCTCGGCGTAGTTGGTCACGCGCGCGCCGTTGGTCGCGAAGCGCGGGTCGAACGCGAGATGATCCAGACCGACGGCGGGGCAGAAGCGCCGCCAGATCTCGTCGTTCCCCACTGACAACACGAACTCCCCGTCCGACGCCTCGAACGTTTCGTACGGCGCGATCGTGGGATGGCGGTTTCCAAGCCGCCGAGGCGTCTGGCCGGTCGTGAAGTAGATGCCCGCCTGATAGGTGAGGATCGCCGCCGCCGAATCGAGCATGGCGACGTCGACGTGCTGACCCTGACCCGTCGTCGTGCGTGACAGGAGCGCGACGAGCACGCCCTGCGCCGCGAACATGCCGGTCACGAGATCGGCGATCGCAACGCCGAGCCGGTAGGCCGGTCCGTCCTCGGGGCCGGTGATGCTCATGAGTCCGGATTCGGCCTGGATCATCGCGTCGTACCCGGGCTTCGCGCGTTTCGGCCCGGTCTGCCCGAAGCCCGAGATGGAGCAGTAGACGAGGCGCGGCAGGCGCGGCGCGAGGTCGGCGTACCCGAGGCCGAGGCGCGCGAGCGTGCCGGGACGGAAGTTCTCGACAACCACGTCCGCGCGCTCCAGCAGCCGGTCGAGCAGCCGGCGCCCCTCGGGGTGTTTGAAATCCAGCGCGACGCTTTCCTTGTTGCGATTGATGCTGAGGTAGTACGCGCTTTCGCCGGCGACAAACGGCGGGCCCCACGCGCGCGTGTCGTCGCCGCGGCCGGGCTGCTCGATCTTGATCACGCGCGCGCCCATGTCGGCCAGGAGCATGGTGCAGTACGGCCCCGAGAGCACGCGGCTCAGGTCGAGCACGGTCACGCCGTCGAGCGGTCCTTTCGCCGGCGACGAGGCAGTCGAGTCGTCTCGAGTCATGGCATGATGAGCATGATGAGCATGATGAGAGCGGAATACGGCATGTCGCCGTCCATTATCGTCTACACCGGCTCCAGCCAGGAGCTCATCGCGCTCGGCTGGCGCGCTGTGCCCGTGACGATCGTCGCGGGCCGCGCGGTCAAGGGCTTCGACAAGGCGGCGCTCACGCTGGCCCTCGAAGCCGCCGCCGCACCTCCACCAGATCGCTGACCAGGGCGTACGCCGTCTGCGTCAGGCTGCTCCCCATCTGCACGATCGCGACCTCGCCCAGCAGATCCGTTCGAAACACGAGCGCGTTGGCGTCGCCGCTCAGCCCGGCCAGCAGATCGTCGGGCGCCAGCTCGACCGGCGCGACGCGCGCCTCGACGCGCGACCCGCGCTGCGACGCCTGCGCCACGAACCGGAGCCGGCGCCCGCGCGCGGCCGCCTCCCGCACCGCCGCCGCGGTCCAGGGGCCAATCCCCGTCCGATCGATCTGCTGCGGCGTCGTGTCGCCGCCCATGAGGACGTTGACGAGCGCGGCGGTCTTCGCCGCCGCGTCCCAGCCGTCGACGTCGAGCGACGGATCGGCTTCCGCGGTCCCGGCCGTCTGCATCTCGGCCAGCGCCTCCTCGAACGGCCGGCCTCGCTCCATGGCGGTCAGGATGTGGTTCGTCGTCGTGTTGATGATGCCGCGGAATCCCTCGATCGTGACGGCGGGCAGCGCCTCACGGACCAGATTGAAGATCGGGATGCCGTCCATGACCGCGCCCTCGAAGAGGAAGGCGCGGCCGGCCGACTCGGCGAGCGCGGCGAGTTCGCGATAGGCGAGCGCCACCGGACCCTTGTTGGCCGTGACGACGTCGGCGCCCGAGGCGAGCGCCGCGCGAATGTGATCGAGCGCCGGTTGCGCGCGTACCACGTCGAGGATCGTCGTCTCCACGACCACACGCGGCGCATCGGGATCGGCGGCATGCCTGGCGTGCCGTTCGATGAGCTCGACGCCGCTCGCCGGCGGGAGTCCGCTGCGGCGATCGTGCAGCTCGTCGAGCCGCGCGCCCGACTCGGCGAGCGCCAGCGCGCGCGCGACATCGAGCCCGTTCGCGTCGAATGCCGCACCGTGCCGCCCCGTCGCGATTCCGACGATGCGCGCCGCGAGGCCGTGATCGTTGGCGAGGCGATCGCGCCGCTCGTCGAGGAGCCGAGCGAAGCGGCGCCCGACGTTTCCGAAACCCGCGAGCGTCAGGTCGAACCGCACGACGCCGGCCGATCGATCGTCAGCGTGCGGCATCGGCCGTGATCGTCAGGAGCAATTCGTGGAGCCGCTCGAGGCCGTCGCGCAGGTACGTGGTCTCCGAGCCGAACCCGATCCGCAGGTAGCCGTCCATGTGGAAGTGATCGCCCGGCACGATCAGGACGCTCTTCTCGACGCGCAGCCGTGTGACGAGCGCCGTCGAGTTGATCCGGTGGTGATAGCGCACGTAGACGATGGCGCCGGCTTCGGGCGGCACGTGGTCGAACGTCTCGGCGCGCGCGGCGAGCCAGTCCCGCACGACGGGATAGTTGGCCTGGATGATGCCGCGCGCGCGGCGGATGAGGCGCTGGCGCCGATCCGGCTGGAGTGCGCGCCGCGCGAGGTGATCGCTCAGCGCGCCCGGGGCGATCGTCGTGTAGTCGTGATACGACCACAGCGAGGCCATGAGATCGGGCGGGCCCACGATCCAGCCGATCCGCAGGCCGGGCAGGCCGTACGCCTTCGACAGCCCGCTCGTCACGATCGCGCGCTCGTAGCGGCCCCAGACGCTCGGCGTCTCTCGCCCGTCGAGCTCGGCACCGCGATAGATCTCGTCCGAGAGCACCCAGCTCCCGTGCTTCTCGGCCACGCGGCAGATGGCGTCGAGTTCCGCGGCGGTCAGGCGCGCGCCGGTGGGGTTGTTCGGATGGCAGAGGAGAATGAGCTTCGTGCGCGCATTGACGAGGGCTCCCAATTCGTCGAGATCGGGCCGCCAGCGGGCAGACGCCGACCGATCCTCCCGCAGCGCCCACGGACGGACGATGCCCCCGAACCCGCGCGCGAGGCCCCACGGCTGCATGTAGTTGGGGACCATCATGACGACCTCGTCGCCGGGTTCCACGAGGTTCCAGAGGCTGACAAAGTTGGCCTCCGACCCGCCGTTGGTCACCTCGACGTGGTCACGCGTGGCGCCCTGGTACATGGCGGCAATCAGGTCTCGCAACTCCGGCGTCCCGTTCGACTGCGTGTAGACCAGGTGCTGGCCGAGCAGGGTCCGGACATCCTGCGGCGAGTCGACGAGCTCCTCCAGCCTCAAGGGGTGCACGCCGCTTTCCGAGAGGTTGAAGTCGACCTGGTTCTCGTAGGTCGACTGCATCCGTTCCATGGCGAAGGGTTCGATGCGCATGCCAGGAGTGTAATCGAAAAGATCCCCATGCGAGACCGGTTCGGGAGAGTGGCGCGGTTGCGTTATGCTTGCTGGCTGAGAATATGAGCCCCGATCCGATGCCGGAGGTGGCCAGGATCCCGGCTGGAGAATTCGTCATGGGATCCGATGAGGCCGACGAGGACGAGCGGCCGGCTCATCGTGTGTACCTGGACGAGTTCCACCTGGCCGTGCATCCGGTGACGAACCGCGAGTTCTTCCGGTTCGTCCGCGCGACCGGCCATCGCCCGCCTGGCGTCTACGAGCTGCCCCTGCTCGTGACCACCGGAGGCCGCGAGCGCGAGCGCGCGTTCCGGCAGCTCTCGGCGCCGTACGCGTGGCCCAACGGTGAGCCGCCGGCCGAACGGCTCGATCATCCCGTGGCGCTCGTGAGGCTGGACGACGCGCTGACGTACTGCGCGTGGCTGGCGTCGACGACCGAGCGTCCGGTGCGGCTGCCGACCGAGGCTGAGTGGGAAAAGGCGGCGCGCGGCGGCCTCGTCGCCAAGAAGTACCCGTGGGGCGACGAGCTCGATCCCGCGCGCGCGAACTACCTGCCGGATCCATCGCTGAAAGCGATGCACGGCACGAAGGCCTCGCGCATGTACTCGCCGAATTCGTACGGACTCTACGACATGTCCGGCAACATCTGGCAGTGGGTCGCCGACTGGTACCGCGCCGACTACTACCGGTCTTCGCCGGCCGGCAACCCGCGCGGGCCCGCGAGCGGCCGGCTGCGCATCCTGCGCGGCGGCTCGTGGCTCTCGGCCGATCCGAAGCTCCTCACGTGCGGGCATCGCCACAAGGTCCCGGCCGACACCTACTCGTACGGCGTCGGGTTCAGGGTGGCGTACTGAATTGTCGATTGCTGATTGCTGTGTGCTCGAAGGAACGAGGAACCAGCAAGGGCTATTCGTCCTTCACCACGTCTCCCTCTCCCGGTTCTTCGAACAGTCCCGCCAGCTCCGGCGCCTGCAGGGTGCGCGGTGTGACGTCGACGGTCTCGAGTTCCGGCAGCTCTTCGGTCGTGCCCGCGCCGAGGTCCTTGAATCTCCGCGCCGTGACGAGCAGACGGCTCTCGACCGACCCCACCGCCTTGTTGAACGCGTCCATCGCCTCCCTGAGGTTCCGGCCGACGGCGGCGAAGTGCTTCGCGACTGTGCTGATGCGGTCGTAGAGCTCCCGGCCGAGCTTGCCGATCTCCTCGGCGTTCGCCCCCATCCTCTCCTGCTGCCACCCGTACGCGACGGCGCGCAGGAGGGCGATGAGCGTGAGCGGGGTCGCGGGAATGACGCCCTTGGTCAGTCCGTACTCCAGCAGCGCCGGATCGTGCTGGAGCGCCGCGCCGAGCAGCGTCTCGCCGGGCAGGAACATGAAGACGAACTCGGGCGTCGGCTGGAACTGCTCCCAGTAGGCCTTCCTGCCGAGGCTGTCGATGTGTCCCTTGACCTGCCTCGTGTGGTCGGCGAGCAACTGCTCCCGCACCGCATCATCGGTGGCGTCGATGGCCTTCATGAAGGCCTCGATAGGCACCTTCGCGTCGATGACGATCCGGCGTCCGCCGGGCAGCCGGACGATGACGTCCGGCGTGCGGCGCTGGCCGTCCTCGGTCGTCGCGCTCTCTTTCTGGACGAAGTCGCAGTACTCGAGCATGCCCGCGGCCTCGACGACCCGCCGGAGCTGCATTTCGCCCCAGAGGCCGCGCACGTTGGGCGAGCGAAGCGCGCGAACGAGGTTGCCGGTTTCCGTCTGCAGACTCTGCTGGGTGCGTGCGAGCGTGGTGAGCTGCGCGGTGACGGCCGCGTAGGCGCCCACGCGCTGCTTCTCGACTTCCTGGATCTGCGCGTCGACGCGCGCGAGCGATTCCCTCACCGGCTGCAAGGCCTCATTGATCGTTTTCTGCCGGGATTCCAAATCCGTCGTCGCCTGTTTTTGGAACTCGCCGAGGGACGCCCGCGCCAGATCGAGGAACATCTGGTTGTTGCGCTGCAGCGCGTCGGCGGAAAGCGCCGCGAACGCGTCGCGCACGTTCACCTGGGCGTCCCTGAGCGCCGCCAGCCGCGCGCGCGCGGAGATCCAGAGCGCGACGCCGATGGCCGCTCCCACGATCACGCCGCCGACGAAGGACATCAGATCCATGGCGTGTCTATTGTCGCACCGAAGCGCGGCCCGATGAACTGCGGCTATAATGGATCTCTCGCGCCATGACCATCACATCCGCCGCGCCCGACCTCTCGCGGGACGAGATCCAGCGCTACAGCCGTCACCTCGTGATGCCCGAGGTCGGGATGGACGGGCAGCGCCGGCTCAAGGCCGCCCGCGTGCTGTGCGTCGGTGTCGGCGGACTGGGATCGCCCGCGGCGATGTATCTGGCGGCGGCGGGCGTTGGCACGCTCGGCCTGGTGGACTTCGACGCCGTCGAGTTCAGCAACCTTCACCGCCAGATCCTGCACGGCACGCCGGACGTCGGGCGGTCGAAGCTCGAGTCGGCGCGTGCGCGCCTCGCCGCCCTCAACCCCGACGTGAGGATCGAGACGCACGAGGCGATGCTCACATCGAAGAACGCGCTCGAGATCGTCCCGGCCTACGACGTGGTGGTCGACGGCACCGACAACTTCGCGACGCGGTACCTCGTGAACGACGCATGCGTGCTCGCGCGCCGGCCGAACGTGTACGGCAGCATCTTCCGGTTCGAGGGGCAGGCATCGGTCTTCGCGACGAAGGACGGGCCGTGCTACCGGTGCTTGCATCCAGAGCCGCCGCCCGCCGGCCTCATTCCGAACTGCGCCGAAGGCGGCGTGCTGGGCGTGCTGCCCGGCGTCATCGGCACGATTCAGGCGACCGAGGCCATCAAGCTGGTGCTTGGCGTGGGGGAGCCGCTCGTCGGGCGGTTTCTGGTGTACGACGCGCTGCGCATGCGGTTCCGCGAGCTGAAGCTTCGCAGGGATCCCGAGTGCCCGGTGTGCGGGGAGCGGCCGACGATCCGCACACTCGTCGACGACGAACAATTCTGCGGGGCGACGGCCGCCGGCGCCGCCGAGCCCGCGCGCGCCGACCTGGCGGCGATGAGTTCCGACATGACGGCGATTGAGCTGAAGGCGCGCCTCGACCGGGGCGACACGGTGTTCATCCTCGACGTCCGCGAGCCACCCGAGCCGGCCATCTGCCGGATCGCGGGCGCGACGCTCATCCCGCTCGGCGAGCTGCCGCATCGGTTGGCGGAGCTTCCCGCCGATCGCGACATCGTCGTGATGTGCCGCTCCGGGGCGCGCAGCGCGCGCGCGACGGCGTTCCTGCGCGATCGTGGCCTGTCGCGTGCGTACAACCTCGCTGGCGGCATCCTCGACTGGATCGACAAGGTCGATCAGAGCCAGCCGAAGTACTGACCCGAACGGCGTCGATCCAGCCGAACGGCAAGCGTCAGCGGCTGAACGGCAGGCGTCAGTTGCTGAACGGCGTTGATCCAGCGAACGGCAAGGATCCAGCCGAACGGCAAGCATCGCCCTGAACGGCACGCATCGCCCTGAACGGCACGGCTCGTGAAACTTCCCATCTACCTCGACTACCACGCCACCACGCCGGTCGACCCCCGGGTCGTCGAGGCGATGGTGCCGTACTTCGCCGAGCGTTTCGGGAACGCGTCGAGCCGGACGCACAAGTTCGGGTGGGACGCGGCCGAGGCGGTGGATCGCGCGCGGGGCGAGGTGGCGCGGCTGATCGGCGCGCGCGCCCGCGAGGTGATCTTCACGAGCGGCGCGACCGAATCGAACAACCTCGCCATCAAGGGCACGGTCGCGGCGCTTCGCGACCGAGGCGACCACGTGATCACGGTCGTGACCGAGCATCACGCGGTCCTCGACACCTGCCGGCGGCTCGAGCGCGAAGGCGTTCGCGTCACGTACCTGCCCGTCGGCCGGGACGGGCTGATCGATCTGGACCAGGTGCGCGAGGCGATGACCGACCGGACGATCCTCATCTCGGTGATGGCCGCGAACAACGAAATCGGGGTGCTGCAGCCGATTGGCGAGATCGGGCGGATCGCGCGCGCGCGCGGCGTCGTGTTCCACACCGACGCGGCGCAGGCCACGGGCAAGATCCCGTTCGATGGGGCGGCGCTCCAGGCGGATCTGGTGTCGCTCACGGCGCACAAGCTGTACGGACCGAAGGGCGTCGGCGCGCTCTTCATCCGGCCTCGCACGCCGAAGCTGCCGATCCTGCCGATGTTCGACGGCGGCGGCCAGGAACACGGCCTGCGCCCCGGCACGCTCAACGTGCCGGGCATCGTCGGCTTCGGCCGGGCGTGCGCGATCTGTCAGGACGAGATGGAACAGGACGCGGCGCGGCTTGGCGCGCTGCGCGATCGGCTGCTCGCCGGCCTGCTCGATCGCGTGGAGGGCATCGCGGTGAACGGCTCGCTTGCCGAACGCCTGCCGCAGAACCTGAACGTGAGCGTGGAAGACGTCGAGGGGGAAGCCCTGCTCATGGGGCTCGGCGACATCGCGGTCTCGGCCGGCGCGGCCTGCGCCTCGGGCGCCGCCGAGCCGTCGTACGTGCTGAAGGCGCTCGGGGTCTCCGACGATCTCGCGCTGGCGTCGCTGCGGTTCGGGCTCGGACGCTTCACCACGGACGAAGAGGTGGACTACGTCATCGACCGCCTCGCAACCGTCGTCCCTCGCCTGAGACAGACGGTCGATTCATGGGCCGGCGCCCGGTCCTACCGTCCAGCCCGCAGCACGACCGGGATGTCGTGAACGTAGGCGTTCAGCAGCAAGATCGCCTCTTCTTTTTCGCCCACATCCACGTTCAGCAGATCTCGCAGCGAGACGATGCCCGCGAGCCGTCCCTCGCGTAGCACCAGCAGGTGGCGAATCGCCGCCCGCTGCATGCGGCGCAGGCACTCCTCGTAGCTGTCGGTGGGCGCGGCGACCACGAGGTCGGTTGACATGACGTCGCGGACCAGCGTGCGCGCCGCATCATGCCCGGCGGCGACCACACGCGTCATGACGTCACGCTCGGTGAAGATACCCACCACCCGTTCGCCGTCCACGACCGGCACCGCGCCGATGTGGCGCTCGGCCATGCGGCGTGCCGCGTCGGCGACGGTGGCGTCGTGCGACACCAGGATCGTCTGCTGGCCTTCGACGAGCGAGCCAACCTGCTTCATGACGGGCCTCCTTACTTGATTGGCGGGGCCCCCTGCACCCCGCCTTCGCTAAAGCTCCGGCGAGGCTCGCCGTAGCTGGCCGTGACATCCGGCGCGGCCAGCGAAGGCGGCCCGCCAAGCGCCGTCGCTCGCGGGGGCCCCACCACCCCGCTCCGCTCCGGCGCGCTTTCCTGTGCAAGATCGGTCCTTCACGCCCGAGGATCGCGCCGCCGACGTTCGATGGAAGGGGTTCATTGTACACTTACCGGCTCGTATGAAGATCACCATCGCGCACAGCCCCGACTCGGACGACGCGTTCATGTTCTACGGCCTGGCGTGCGGCGCCGTGGCCGCCCCCGGCCTCGAAGTCGACCAGGTGCTGGCCGACATCGAGACGCTCAACCGCGCCGCGTTCGAGGGCCGGTACGAGGTCACGGCCGTGTCGTTCCATGCCTACGCCCACCTCTGCGATCGCTACGCGCTCCTGCCGCATGGCGCGAGCATGGGCGATTGCTACGGCCCGATCGTCGTGGCGAGCGCCGATGGGCCGACCTCGCTGAAGGGTGTGCGCGTCGCGATCCCGGGCACGCTGACGACGGCGTACCTGGCCCTGCGGCTGCTCGACCCGGATGTCGAGTACGAGGTGCTGCCGTTCGACCAGATTCAGGACGCCGTACGCGACGGCCGGGTCGAGGCGGGTCTGCTCATCCACGAAGGGCAGCTCACCTACGCAGACGAGGGCCTGCGCAAGATCGTCGATCTCGGCGAGTGGTGGGCGGAGCGGACGGGCGGGCTGCCGCTGCCGCTCGGCGGCAACGTCATCCGGCGCGACCTCGGGATCGAGACGATGCGGCGCGTGTCGCGGCTGCTGCACGACAGCATCGCGTACGCGCTGGGGCACCGTGCCGAGGCCATCGACTACGCGCAGCAGTACGGGCGCGGCCTCGATCGCGCGAAGACGGATCGGTTCGTGGGGATGTACGTGAACGAGCTGACGCTGGCCTACGGCGACCGCGGCCGCGCGGGGCTCACGAGACTGATGGACGAGGCGTTCACGAAGGGGTTGATCCCGAGGAGAGTGCCGGTCGAGTTTGTGGAGTGATCGAGTTGAGAATGCGCGCACCGCGGTGCTCCTCCAGGAGCGCCTCCGGCGTGCAGGTGATCGGCGGCTGAAGCCTCTGTCAGCACGGCCTG
>CAYHSN010000077.1:0-4936 GCA_964359235.1 uncultured Vicinamibacterales bacterium
GCCGTCCGGACGAAGCGCTCGACGTAGGGACGCGCCGCCACCACCTGGCCCTGGTTGATGAGTTCGAGCGCCAGGTTGTAGAGCGCGTCGAACTCACGCGGGTTGATCTCGACCGCGCGCATCCATGCGGCGACGGCCTCGCGCCGGCGGCCAGATTTCATTTCGACGACGCCGAGACCCGTGTAGGCTTGCGACAGACCGGCGTCGACTTCGAGCGCGCGGGTGAAGCGCCGCCTCGCGCGGTCGAGGTCGCCTCGCTCGAGCTCGGCGGCCCCGGCGTTCTGAAGCGCCATGGCCTCATCGGGATCGATTGCCAGAACCGCGTCGAAAGTTTTCAAGGCCGCCTCGAGACGGCCCGACCGCGCATACGCGATACCGAGCGCGTTGAGCGCCTCGAGGTCGTCCGGTCTCGCTCGCGCCGCGCCCTCGAGCAGAGGAATCGCGTCGGAGGTGGCGCCGATCTCCGCGAGGTAGGTGCCGAGCTGCACCTGGAGCGACGGCTCCGCCACGCCGGCCTTGAGCGCGCGGCGGATCGTGTCGACCGCGCCGTGCACGTCTCCGCCGCTCCACTGCAAGTACGCGAGGTGCCGGTACGCGAGCGCGATGTCCGGCCGCTCGGCCAGGATCCCGCGGTACACCTCGACGGCTTCGGCGAAGCGACGGCGCTCGATCAGATCGACGCCGCGATGGATCGCGCGATCGATCTCGACGAGCGTCTTGGGATCGTCGGCCTCGGAGTAACGCTCCTTCCGGGGCGCCGTGCCGCTCACGTAGCCGAGCGCGCGCAGCCGCTCGCCGACGTCGCGGCTCTCGGCGCGGCGCTCGTCCGGCAACGTCGCCTGAAATCCGCTCAGCAGCGCTTCGAGCGCGCGGCGGCGGCCCGGCCGCCCGTCGGCGAGGTTGGTATGCTCTTCGGGATCGGTCTCGAGGTCGAAGAGCTCCGGCACGGGAAGATCGATCAGCTTCTCGCGGCCGGCCAGCACGCCGCGAAGCGGCGCCCAGCCCCGGTTGAGCGAGGCCGACATCGCTTCGAAGTAACTGACGCGCTCGACGGCGTCGGCGCCGCGGAGAAGCGGCAGGATCGATCGGCCCGGCAGGCCGGCGGGCCGATCGAGGCCGAGCGCGTCCAGCACGGTCGGGACGAGATCGACGTGACGAACCGGCGCCGGCGACACCGCGCCCGCCCGAGTCTCGCGACGATCGCCGCCCACCTGCGTCACGATCAGCGGCACTCGCAGCGTCGCCTCGTACGCGAACAGTCCGTGCGTCGTCTCGCCGTGATCGCCGAGCGCCTCACCGTGGTCCGACGTCACGATCACGAGCGTCGGCCGATCGCGAACGCCACGCACGGCGTCGAGCAGGGAGCCGAGCTGCGCATCGGTGAAGGCCACCTCGCCGTCGTAGGGACGCGTGCCGCCGTCGAAGGGCGATGGCGGCGCGTAGGGCGCGTGGGGATCGAACAGGTGCACCCACGCGAACCAGCGGCCCGGCTGCTTCGCGATCCATGCCTGCGCCGCCGCCACGACGATGTCCGCGCGGCGCTCGGGCATCGAGATGTCCGTCGGCGCGTCCGTGCTCGCGAGACGGTCGTCGTAGACCTCGAAGCCGGTGTTCAGGCCGAACCGCGAGTCGAGCACGAAGGCCGCGATAAACGCCGCCGTCGCGTAGCCCTGCGCGCCGAGACGCGTGGCGAGCGTCGGCACGTCCGGCGCCAGCCGGTACCCGCTGTTGTCGCGAATGCCGTGCTGGAATGGGTACAGACCCGTCAGGATGCTCGCGTGCGACGGGAGGGTGACGACGGCGTGCGCGTGCGCGAAGTCGAAACGGGCGCCGCTCGCGGCCAGCCTATCGAGGTTCGGCGTCGCCGCCCGGCCGCCGTAGCAGCCTAGCGCGTCGGCGCGGAGCGTATCGATGGTCACGACGAGGACGTTCTGATCGGGCGTCGCCGCCAGAGCGACCGGCGCCGGATGGGTCAGCCGCCAGACCGACACCACGGCGGCGGCCAGCGCAACCGTGGTCGCGATCACCCACAGCGCGCGGCGATTCACGCCGCCGGACCGGGACGTCCCGTGCGCCCCGGCACCGCCGGGCGTGCGATCGCGATCGGCGGAGACTCGCGCGCGGGATTTCCGGGTTCGAGCCATCGGGGCGAATGTTCAGCGATGACGTCCTGGCGCGGATCCGCCAAACTGGCGCTGTGCCCGGGCCCGCAGGTCTTGCGCCCGTCCCGTCTCGCCGAACATCGTCCAGAGGCGGACCGCGAGGTCGTAGCCTTCGGGCGTCGGCGTCGTGTCCAGCAGATCCGCGATGGCGCGCTCGGCGTCTCGGTCGCGTTGCGAGGTCCAGTAGAGCATGGCGAGACTGGCGCGCGCCTGCGTGTCCTGGGGAAACAGGCGCAGCTCTTCCTTGAACTGCACCTCCGCGTCGGCGTTCCGCCCCAGGCGCGCGAGCGTGTCGCCGAGATAGAAGTGCAGCTCGGTGATCGTGATCGTGCGTCCCTCGAGCTGCCGCAGCGTTTCCTCGAAATACCCGAGCGCTTCGGCATACCGGCCTTCGACATGGGCCAGGCGCCCCTGCACGTAGATCGGCAGGGGCAGCGTTGGATCCACCTCCTGGGCCGTCGCGGCGTGGCGCCGGGCGGCCTCGCGGTCGCGCCGCTTGAGCGCGATCTTGGTCAGCATCTCGTACGCGCTCGCCCGCGTGCGCCGGTCGTCTTCGCGCGCCGCCTTGGCCGCCAGCTCGGCGTGCGCGGCCGCCTGATCGAGCTGATGCAGCTTGAGGTGGACCGCTCCCGCCCCGAGGAGCGCGTTCGGATCGCCGGGGTCCAGCTCGACCAGGCGCCGGTACGCGCGAAGCGCCGCGTCCATGTCGCCCGCCCGGGTCGACACGTTGGCGAGCTGGTGCCAGACGTCCTTCATCGCGGGGTTCTCGACCAGGATCTCCTCGAAGAGCGCCGCCGCCTCGCGGAACCGGCGCTCCCCAGCCAGGTTCACCGCCTGGCGGTAGCGGCGCAGGGTGTCGACGCGGTCCTTCGGATCCGGCAGCGACTCGCCGGGCGTCGTCGGCAGGACGGCGGCCTGGGTGCCGACGTAGCCGAGCGCCTGAAGGCGCTCGCGCTCTTCCTCGGTCGCCCGCGACGGTGTGTCGATGGCGCGCCCCGACAGCAGCCGATCGAGGGCGCCGCGCATCGCGAAACTCGTGGACGCGCGCTGGTCAGCCAGGTTGCGGCGCTCGCCGGCATCCTGCGTGAGGTCGTACAGCTCCGGTCGCGGCGCCTGGATGAACCGGTAGCGCGCGTCGGTCAGGCTGTAGAGCTCGCTCCAGCCGAAGTGATAGCGCGGGTACAGCGCCTCCGCGTACACGCCCTGCTCGGGAATGCTCCCGCCTTCGCCGAGCAGCAGGGGAGTCAGGGCGCGCCCCTGGAGGTCGGCCGGCCGGGGAATGCCGGCCAGATCGAGGATCGTCGGCACGAGATCGATGTGCTGCACCGGCGTGTCGACACGCCGTCCGCGGCCGCGGCCGTCCGGCATCTTCACGATGAGCGGAACGCGGGTGGTCTCGCTGTAGAGAAACACGCCGTGCTCCTGCTCGCCGTGATCGCCGAGTCCCTCCCCGTGGTCCGACAGGACGATGAGGGTCGCCGAGTCGTACAGGCTTTTTTCTTTGAGGAATCCCACCAGGCGTCCCACCAGCTCGTCGGCGTACGCGATCTCGCCGTCGTACGGCTCGTACTGTCGGAACCGGGCCGGGGGCGCGTACGGCGTGTGCGGCTCGTAGAGGTGCAGGAAGAGGAAGACGCGCGGGCCGGTCTGTTCCGCCAGCCAGCGTTCGGCGCGCGCGAGCGACTCCGCGCCGTCTCGCTGGACCTGTCCGAACGACAGTTCCGGCGACGCGATGGGCAGCTCGCTGTCGTAGAGATCGAAGCCGCGATCGAGGCCGACCTCCTTGCGGAGTACGTAGGCGGACACGACGCCGGCCGTGTGGTAGCCCCGCTCGCGGAGTCTCTCGGAGAGCAGGCGCTCGTCGGCCTTGACGGCAAAGCCGATGTTGTCGCGCACGCCGTGCTCGAACGGCAGGCGGCCGGAGAAGATCGACACGTGCGAGGGCAGCGTCTGCGGCGAATGCGCGTAGGCGTGCTCGAACAGCACGCCGTCGGCGGCGAGCGCGTCGAGTGCGGGCGTGGCGACCTTCCGGTAGCCGTACGCCGGCAGCCGGTCGGCGCGCAGCGTGTCGATCGAGACGAGCACGATCGGACCCGGGGCCGTGCCGGCGTCCGGCAGCCAGTGGCGCGCCACGGCGAAGACGGCCACGGCGAGCGCCAGGGCGCCGAGCGCCGCGGGGCCCACGCGCCGCGCACGGCGAGCTGGAGGACGGGTCTTCATGGAGTCGGCGTCGCTCGCCCTCATTCTATCTAAATTCTCAAGGGCGCCCCCCGCGCGCCGCTCCTCCGCGCGCGTATAATCGTGCCCACCGACGGGAGGCTCTCATGGCGCACAGGACCGGCAGTCTCGCACCCCTCATCAGCCGGCGGAACTTCACGCGGATGCTCGCAGGCGGGACGGCCGCGCTGCTGGCGCCGCTCAACCTGACACGCGCGCGCGCCGAGGAGGGCGCGCCCGGCCTCGCGCAATGGTCGCCGGCCGACGGCGAGCGCTTCTGGCAGTCGGTGCGCGACCAGTTCGTCATGCCGCCGGATCTCGCGTGCATGAACGCCGCGAACCTCTGTCCTTCGTCCAGGCCGGTGCTGGACAAGCTGGACGAGGTCACGCGCGACATCGACCGGGATCCGTCACAGAACAACCGGCGCAAGCTGAGCGACGGGAAGGAGGCGACGCGGAAGATGGTCGCCGAGTTCCTGCACGCGGCGCCGGAGGAGATCGTGCTCGCCCGCAACACGAGCGAGGCCAACAACATCGTGTCGAGCGGGCTCGATCTG
>CAYHSN010000077.1:5036-10706 GCA_964359235.1 uncultured Vicinamibacterales bacterium
GGCGCGCAGACGCTCGGCGTGCTCGACCTCGATCTTCCCGCCATGGGCTGCGATTTCTTCTCGGGCAGCGGCCACAAGTGGCCCTGCGGGCCGCGCGAGACCGGCGTCTTGTACGTCGCCAAGGCCGCGCAGTCGCGCCTCGCGCCGAGCGTCATCAGCCTCTACGCCGGCGCCGTCGGCGCCTCGCGCACGCTCGAGGCGTACGGTCAGCGGGACGAAGCGGCCATCATCGCGTTCGGCGAGGCCGTGTCGTTCCAGATGAAGGTGGGGAAGAAGGCCGTGGCCCGGCGCGCCCGCGATCTCGCGGTGGCGCTCATGGACGGCTTGAAGAAGATCGACGGCGTGAAACTCTGGACCCATCCCGACCCTGAGCGATCGTGGGCGGTCATCTCGTTCCAGCCGGGCGGCCTCGACGCGCGCAAGCTCGCGGACGCGCTCTATGAAAGGGATCGCATCGCCTGCGCGACCCGCGGCGGCGAGGACCGCCCGGGCCTGCGCTTCTCACCGCACTTCTACAATCTGCACGCGGAAGTCGATCGGACGGTCGCGGCGGTGGCGAAGTACGTCAGAACCGGGCTTTAGGCTTTAGGCTTCGGGCTCCAGGCTTCGGGCGGGACGCGCCGTCACGCTGCAATCGCGACCACGAATCAAGCCACGAAGACACGAAGGCACGAAGAGGAACTCGCTGGCGTTTCGCGTCTTCGTGCCTTCGTGGCTCGTGCCGTGATCATGAGTGCGGGGTGACACGTAATCGACACTCGACAATCAGCAATCAGCAATCAGAAAGCGACCATCCACGTCATCTTCGCGATGATCGAGCGGTCGATGCGATCGCCGGTCGTGGTGTCCCGCCGCTCGTTGTACACGAGGAAGAAGTCGCTGAGCGGGTGGTGGATGATGTTGAACCGGACGTTCGAGCTCCACTGGCGCGCGTCGGTGTTGTATTGCAGCAGCGCGTTCAGGAACATCCGCGTCGAGAAGCTGAAGTCGACCCGTCCCGTCACGAGCGTCGTCGTGAACGCGCCCTGCGGCAGGTCGATGTCGTTGACGCTGCCGCTGGCCGAGAGCGTCAACCGCTCGTTCGTGCGCGTGGTCACGCCGAGCTGGTAGGTTCGCCGGTCGCCGTTGTAGAAGTCGCCCGTCGAGTAGCGGCCGTTGAACGACCACGCGGCGGCGCTGTTGGTCCGCCACAGCAGGAAGTACTCGTTGAACTCGTAGCGGCCCGGCTGGATCTGGATACCCAGCCGCCGGTTGATGGTGAACGCGTTCAGGATGTCTTCGGTGTTCGGGTTGAGCCCGCCCTCGATGAACGTCCCGTCCTGCAGCGTGATCGGCAGATGCCAGTCGACGTAGCGCGAGTCGAGCCCGCCCGTCGCGCGCTGGAAATCGACGAGCTGCCAGTGCGGGAAGACGTCGCGCAACCAGCCCTTCACCGCCTGGGGACGCCAGTGATACCCGGCGAACAGCTCCGTCTTGTCGATGCCCGTCCGCGGCACGAACCCCATCTCGGCGTTGAAACGATCGCCGATCGTCAGGTACGACCCCCGCAGGTCCCACCGGTTGTCGCGCCACGACACCGACGCGTTGGTGGCGATGTCGTCTCCGCTCGCGCCGGCCGCGCTCTCCGGCGAAAACGTCTTCGCCACGAACCCGCCGAGTTGCAGATAGTTGTGGACGCGAAAGTTCGCGTCGGCGCCGATTGAGCGGTTGAAGCGCGCGCCCGCCTCGTCCTTGTTCAGGAACATCACGCCGATGTCCGAATTGGCGAGGAGGTCGCGGCGCAGCCGCAGCGCGGTGAAGTTGGTCGACGGCGACAGGCCCTTGTCGGACTGCTGCAGGTTCAGCGCGCCGATCGTGTAGGCGCCCGTGCGGCCGGTGACGCGCGCGCCGCCGGTGATCGGAATGGGCTGGCCCTCGTCCGACAGACCGATGTTCCGGCTGAAGAACAGGATGACGTCGTTCCGCGAGGCGTTCTGCCGCCCGCCCTGCTGTCCGCCGCCGCCCCCGCCTCCGCCGCCGCCGCCTGCCGGCCCCATGGGACGGTCCCCGGGTCCGAACTGGAACACGCCCGAGTTCTCGAGGAAGAAGTCGCGCTTCTCCGGGAAGAAGAGGCTGAACCGCGTCAGGTTGATCTGCTGCTCGTCGGCCTCGACCTGGGCGAAGTCGGGATTCACCGTGAGATCGAGCGTCAGCCCGGTCGTCAGGCCGAACTTGGCGTCCAACCCGCCGTCGGGATCGCCCGTGGTCGCCGCATCGCGCAGGGTTGACATATTCAGCGCGCCGTAGGGCTTGAGACGCAGGTTGCGTCCCGGCCGCAGGCCCGCGAGGTTCTCCAGCGTGCCCGCCATCGACACGCGGGTGAGCCGGTGGATGCGGGGGAGCGGTGACCAGTACGTGTCCTCGTTGCGGCGCCGGATGCGGCGCAGGAAGTTGATGCCCCAGGTCTGCGTGCGGTCGCTGCTGAACTTCAGCGTGCGGAACGGGATCACCATCTCCGCGTACCAGCCGTCCTCGGCGATCCGCGTCCTGACGTCCCACACGCCGTCCCAGTTGGCGTTGATCTCCCGGCCTTCGTTCACCATCTGGGCGTCCCACTTCGCGCCCATCGGATTGGTGGCGAACATGAAGCCGTTGCGTTCGTCACGAAAGGTGTCGAGCACGACCTCGAAGGAATCCGTCGACTCGGTGCGGAAGTCCTTCTTCAGCTCGTTGACGAGGATGCCCTTCGGATCGCGATCGCGCGCGAAGACGCCGATGTACAGGTTATCGTCGTCATAGAGCAGCCGGACCTCGGTCTCTTCCGACGCCGGCTCGCCTTCCGCCGGCTCGTTCTGGATGAAGTCTTTCGCCACCGGCGCCTTGCGCCAGACGGGCTCGTCCAGCACGCCGTCGATCTTGACGGGGCCCTCCGCCCGCGTGGCCGGCATCCGGCGGTCGAGACGGGCCCTGGCGTAGTCGATCTTCTCGGTTGCCTCGACGGTGAGCGCGAACAGAAGCGACAGAGACGTGAGTACGGGGCTGCGCAACCTGGGCATGTTTGATGACCACAGATGCCACGAAGACACGAAGGCACGAAAGAGATTACGTGGCACGAGTCTCAAATCTGTGCCGCTTCTGTCTTCGTGTCTTCGTGCCTTCGTTGTAACGAAGCTCCGCCTCAAACCGTCGAGTGGCATGAGAACAAGAACGCGGCTACGCTTCGTTACTAGCCGTGCAAGCACGGCTAACGTCCCTCGGCGGTCGTGGTTTCCTTCTTTCGTTCCGGCGCCTTGAAGTCGTTGTAGTTCAACAGCGCGTTGAACAGCATGTTGAACTCACCGTGGTTCTGCCAGCGGTACACCGGGTTGGTCGCGTAGAGCAGCACGCGGCCCTTGCCCGACGGCGCGTCCACGATCGCCGGGCGGTTTCTGATCTCATTCGGCCCGCGCATGAGCCCGCTCATCACCGACGTGTCGCCGCCCGGGTACCGCATCAGCACCTGGTCCTGCTGATCCGCCGGCACCTGCAGCAGCGGTCCGTTCGTGTACTTGCTCGGCACGATCTTCTCCGTGTAGCCGTAGAAGATGGGGTGCTCGGGCCGTTGGATTTCGACCTGCACGATCGGCCGCGGCGCGTAGAACTGGTTCGACGTGCGGCTGGCGTTGATCGTGCGCGTCAGCCCGAACTCGGGCGGGAAGAAGCTCGCCGCGCCGAGCGTCATGAGCACGCCGCCCGCGTCCACGAACTTCTGGAACTCGACGACGCCCTCGAGCCCCATGCCGCCCGTGATGTCCTCCGACTCGCCATACATGCCGAGGTTCTTGAACTTGTCGGTTTTCGTGTAGGCGATCGGCTTTCCGCGCGGCGCGATGTCGTACACGAGGCCCTTTCCGCTGCCGCCCTGGCTGGGCACGACGATGACGTCGTAGGCGTTGCGCAGGGTGCCCTGCTTCACGCGCTCCTTGTAGATGAGATCGTACGGGATCTCGAACGTGTCGAACGCGTGCCGCACCCAGCCGACTTCCTGCGTCGAGCCCCAGGTGGTGTACATCGCGATGCGCGGCAAGTCGAGATCGTGCGTGGCGACCTCGGGCACCGACGCCAGCGCGACCGCCGTCAGACCGAGCTCGTCGATCGCCGTCCTGATCCGGTCGGCCGCGCCGGAAGCCGGGACGATGAAGGATCCCGCGGGCATCTCGACTTCGCCCGCCTTGAAGCTCTTCTCGGCGGCTTTCACCGCGACATCCTTCAGCCGGTAGCGCAGCGTGATCATGTTGGTCGAACCGTAGTGCGCGACGGCATACGCCGCGGGACTCGCCGGTCCCGTCACGCTCCCGGCCAGCTTCACCTCGGTCACCGGTTCCACCGCCACGTCGAGAATCGCCTTGTCCGCGATCTCCTTCACCTCGGCGTGCAGCATCCACCCCATCGTCCAGCCGCTGTCGTCGTAGGTGCGGAGGTTCGGGTCGGGGTAGTCCTGCTTCTCGAGCAGGATCTTCGCGAGACGCCCGTACGGCTGGTCGCGCTTGACGACGTACGAGCCGGCGGGGAAGGCGCCGTCCTTGACCTTCACCTCGGCGGTCGCGCGGCCGACCTCGATGCCCTGCATCCGCAGCAGGTTCACGAGCAGGGCCACGCGCGTCATGTCCCGCTGGCCGGCCGGAATGACGAACCCGTGCGGCGCGTCCTTCTTGCCCGCCTCGATTGAGTTGCGGCTCTTCACGTAGAAGTTCTCGAGCACCAGTTTCGGAAACGTCGACGTGAGCTGCAGGCCCAGCAGGACGCCGGTTTGCATGTAGTTCGTGTTGTTGCGCATCGACCAGACGACTTCGGTGTACGCCGGCAGCGGCCGGTACCACTCGCGCGACGTCTGGCTGCGGCCGCCGAACCCCTCGCCTTCGCCGGCCGGCCCGCCGCCGATCCGCCGCTTCATCGTCGTGGCGCCGCCGTTCCCGAACGTCTCGTACATCCGCATCAGGCCGTTGTGGTTGTACGCGATGGAGCCAAGGTAACCCGGCGACCACGCGTCCATGAACGCGTGCGTCCACACGCCCGGCATGCCGTACTTGATCATCTGCGCCATCTCGAAGTTCGCGAACCACGGCATCTCGCCGAACAGAATCGGGTCGTAGTTCGGGTTTTGCGGCGCCTGCCCGCTGTAGGTGTACAGGAAGGGCACCGACTCGTGCAGCTCGTGCACGATCGGCGCCTTCCACTGCTGCAGGTACCAGTCCAGCAGCGTCTTCATCGTCACCTGCGAGAAGTTGATGTCGCGGTTGTTGTCGTGGAAGACGTACTTGCCCCAGTACGGCGGTCCGGGCAGCCGCGTCTGCTCGCTGTCGATGTCGACGAGGTGCCGGTAGTACCAGTCCACGTACCGGTCGCGGCCGTCCGGATCGGCCACCGGCGTGATGCTGACGATCACGTTGTCGCGGATCTGCCTGATGAGCGGCGAGTCTTCGACGGCCAGCCGGTAGGCCAGCTCCATCAGCATCTCGGACGGTCCCGTCTCGCCGCTGTGAAGCCCGCCGATGAAGTGGTAGCCGAGGACGCGACCAGGAGCGACGCCGCCACAGGCTGAGCCCGAGCTTGAGGTTGTTGGTGAGCCGCACATCGAAGGCCTTGCGCGGCGCCAGCTGGTCGGAGGAGCGCTGATGGGCCGGGTCCGGCTTCTGGGCCGCGTGGTGACTC
>CAYHSN010000078.1:0-6270 GCA_964359235.1 uncultured Vicinamibacterales bacterium
CGGAATTGCCACGGAAGGACCACGGAAGGAACACAGAACAGAACTACATCCGATACAGCATCCAGTAGACAACGACGCCCGTCACCGACACGTAGAGCCAGATCGGCAGCGTCCACCGCGCGATCGCGCGATGGCGGTCGTAGCGCGCCCGCAGGGCGCGACTGAGCGTCACGAGGGCGAGCGGCACGATGGCGGCGGCGAGCACGACGTGCGTGACGAGGACGACGAAGTACGCGAGGCGGATCGCGCCCTGGCCGGCAAACGGCCGCGAGCCGGCGTTCGCATGGTAGATGACGTAGGAGAGCAGGAAGAGCGCCGAGGCCGCGCACGCGGCGAGCATGCACGCGCGGTGCGCGGCGACGCGCCGCTGGCGGATCATCGTGTATCCCGTGACGAGCAGCACCGCGGCGATGGCGTTCAGTCCCGCATTGATCGTTGGAAGAGTCGACCCGTCCATATGTCAAGCTGCGAAGGCCCGAGAAGCTCAGGGCACCTGTGACGCGGCATTTCGAGTCCACGCAATCAGGCCACGAAGACACGAAGGCACGAAAAGGCTCGACACGCGTGTCACGCTGCAACACACCTTCGTGTCTTCGTGCCTTCGTGGCTGATCCTTTCGCATCTTCGTGGCGTCAGGGCCAGTCCTACCCGCGGTCCGCGATCATCAAGATCCAGAGAAACGGCAGATAGAAGATCGAGGCGACAAAGACGACGCGCGCGGCCGTGCGCGTGCGGCGCAGGCCGAACCACACGGTGAGCGCGAGGAAGATCAGGCCGAGCGCCATGGCGCCGGCGAAATACACGGCGCCCGTGAGGCCGACCGCCGTGGTCGACAAACTGACCGGCACGAGCGCCGCGGCGTACGCGATGGACTGGCGCGCGGTACTGCGGCCGTCCGGCTCGACGACCGGGAGCATCGGGAAGCCGCCCCGCGCGTAGTCGTCGCGAAACAACCACGCGATCGCGAGGAAGTGCGGCAACTGCCACAGGAACACGATGAGGAAGAGCAGCCACGCCCCCGGGTCGAGCGTCCCGCGCGCGGCCGCCCAGCCGATGACGGGCGGAAGCGCGCCCGGCACCGCGCCGATCACGGTGGCGAACGACGTGCGGCGCTTGAGCGGCGTGTAGAGGAGCGCGTAGCACACGACGGTGACGAACGCGACGCCCGCGGCGATCAGGTTCGCGCCGAGCGCGAGCTGCAGCAGACCCGCGATGATGAGCGCGAAGGCGAAGGCCGTTGCCTCGGCGACCTGGAGCCGCCCGGCCGCCATCGGCCGATGGCGCGTGCGGATCATGAGCGCGTCGGTGTCACGCTCGTAGATCTGGTTGAGCGCGGCGGCGCCGCCCGCCACGCACGCCGTGCCCACGAGGACCGCCACGAGCGTCACGACCGTGCCCTCGTCGCCCGCCGCCATGTAGTACCCGGCGAGCGCCGTCCCGACGACGAGCAGGTTGACGCGCAGCTTGGTCAGCGTCAGGAAGTCCGACAGCCGCGTGCGCGCCGCCGCGATCGCCATCGTCCCGCTCATGAGTGCTGGAAGGATGCGTCGCAAAACCGCACCCGGTACGTCCGCAGCGCGAGCACGAGCGAGGTCGCGAGCACGAGCGAGCCGACCGCGACGTGCGCGGAGTTGACCGTGGGCTCCCTGCCGGTGAGCACCACGAACGCGCCGAGCGTGAACTGCACGAGGGCCGCCAGGCTGAGCAACCAAGCCAGCCGCGTCAGGTCCCGGCGGGCGGGGTGGTGGTGCCAGACGTGCCCGGCCGCGGCGAAGATGGCGGCGACCGCGACCACCGCCCAGAGGCGGTGCGCGAAGTGAATCGCGATGGCGGGCGTCCAGGATGGCGGGAGGAGGCGACCGAACGCGAGCGGGAAGTCCGGAATGGCGAGCCCGGCGCCCGTGTGGCGCATGGTCGCGCCGAGCAGGATCTGGGCGAAGACGATCAGCGTCGTGGCGACCGCGAGGCGCCTGAGCGTGCGGTCGTCAGACGGCGCCGCGGCCGGCGCAAGCCAGCCCCGCGAGGTGAAGAGCGCGAGCCCGACCGTGATGCAGAAAAAGATCTGCGCGAGGCCCGCGTGGCCGATCGAGATCGGCGCGGGTAAGAAGTAGAGCACCGTCAGACCACCGAGCACGCCCTGGGCGGTGACGGCCACGAGGCCGACGACGCCGAGCCACCGCATCCAGCGACGCGGGTCGCACAGCCACAGCCACACGGCCAGGCCAATTGTCAGGATACCGACGGTCGTCGCGATCAACCGGTGGCCGTGCTCGTAGAAGATGCCCCCCACCCACGACTGGTACGGGAACGCGAACATGTTGTGGCCGTAAGTCGTGGGCCAGTCCGGCACGGAGAGGCCGGATCCGGTGCTCGTCACCATGCCGCCGGCGAGGATGAGGACGAGCGTGGAGGCCGAGACCAGAACGGTGTAGCGATGGAGCCACTTCATAGATTGCTGAATGCTGATTGCTGATTGCTGATTGCTCATTCTTCATTCGGAACGATGAACGTGAAGGTCATCTCCTTCGTTTCCTTCTCGCCGACCGTGACGCTCAGCGTGTGCGTCCCCAGCTTTTCGTGCCAGGCCTCGATCTCGTACGTGCCCGGTGGGAGCGTCTTGAGCGCGAACGCGCCGCCGCCCGCGCTCACCGCGAAGAACGGATGATCCATCACGCCGACGTAGGCGTTCATCCAGCCGTGCACGTCGCACTTGAACGGGATCATCACCTCGCGGCCCTTGAATCTGAAGGTGTTGGTCATGCCTTTCATCGGCTGGCCGACGTTGACCTCGTCGTTGATCACCGCCACGGCGTGCACGTTGTGCAGCGTGTCGTCGCTGTTGCGCACCTCGAGCGGCTGATCGACCTGCACGCCCGCGACGTGCGGCACGTACCGGCAGCCGTTCTGATCGAGCACCACCGGCGTGGCCGGCGCCGGGAACACCCGGTTGCCCAGCCCGTTCTTCACGTAGACGAACACGTTGTCGAGCCCGCCGTCGGGACCAACCACGAAGTACTCCGTTGGGGCCGTCCCCGCGGTCCCGCGCACGCACGTCGGGTCGCCGCTCATGCTGACGGCCTCGGCCTTGGGCACGTGGCCTTTCACGACCACGCGGCCGGTGATGTTCGCTGCGATCGCCGGATCGACGGCGGACGCCGCCGGCGCCGCGGCGGGCGTGGACGCGGGCGGTGCTTCGGATCCGCCGCCGCACGCGACGGCGCTCGCGAGCGCGACCGCCGAGACGACCAACCGAAATCTGTGGAGCTGCATCACGGCTCCCCTCGCCATGAGTCTGATCGAAGAGCACATGTTACCTATATCTCTGTGGTGAACTCAAAACCTGGTTACCAGATTCCCGCAGCTTCCGCACGATGCGGTCCTCGATCCAGTGTGGGTCCCACCACTCGACCGGCGAGACCATGCGGCCGCCCACGAGCATCGTGAAGTGCAGGTGGTCGCCGCTGGCGAGCCCGGTCTGGCCGCTTCGACCGATCTCCTGGCCTTGATCGACCGTGTCGCCCGGCTTCACGCCGATCGACGACAGATGCGCGTAGAGCGACTGCACGCCCATGCCGTGATCGAGGATGACCGTGTTGCCGTAGATGCCCAGGTAGTCGGCGTACAGCACGGTGCCGCGGTTCGCCGCGCGGACCGGCACGTTCGCCGTGACCGCGAGGTCGAAGCCGAGGTGCACCTGCTGGTCGATCTCCTGGCCGCGATGGAAGTACGTCCGATGATCCGCGAAGCGCGACTGGACCTGCGAGTTGCCGAGCTGCTGGAACGCGCCGCGCCACAGCATCTCGGGCGAGGTCTTCGCGGCGAGCTCCGCGATCCGGTCCGCGTTCTTCCGCCGCAGCTCGCCGTTGATCGCGAGGTACGCGGCGACCAGATCGTCGCCCGGTGCGCCGAGCTCGGGCGCGTGCGACAGGATCTCGGGCACCACGCGCTTCAGGAACCGGTCGTCCACCTCGATGCGGCTCCGGCCGAACGGCTTGGGAAACGCGCGAGACTCGAGCGCCGCCTTCACCTCGTTCCCGGCTTCGTCCCGCGCGAAGACGTGGATGGGCGTCTCGAGATCCTGGTCGAAGAGCAGCGCGAAGAAGGCGACCTTCAGCGAGGGATCCGTGAGCGAGAGACCGTCGACGTGCACGCCCGAGGCCGGGTAGCCGGGGAACTCGACGTCGCCCACCAGCACGCCCGCCGCGGCTTCGGGCGGCGTGACCCGATAGACGACGAACTCCGCGCCGCCATGATTCACATAATGATGCGTCGAGACGACCGTGACGCGCGGCGGCTCGAGACGCACCTGAATGTCGCGCGCCGCCACGCTCTCGAGCCGCCGCAGCCCGAACAACGCCAGCCGCGCGGCCCTCACGACGATGCGCCCGGCGCCCGGCGTGAGATCGGGCACATCCTTCTTCCCGAGCCCGCGCGTCAGGCGCAACCGTTCCGGCGCCTCCTGCAGCACACGCGCCGCGCCGGGACTGGCGAGCGAGAAGAGGGGCGTCTCGCGCCCATTCTGGACGAGGGTGACGTCGAGCGCGGCGAGGCGGCCGCCCGGCGTTTCGACCGCGACATCGAGCTGACCCGCGGCCCCGAGGAGGGTGACCGGTTGCAGGATGTCGATGGCAGGTCCGGCGCCGCGCCCGGCGGCGACCCAGGCGGCGCCGGCGGCGCCGAGCAGGACGAGCATGATGACCGCGGCAAACGCGAGAGCCTTTTTCATCGTCCTTTCATGATACCGTGCGCGGATCCCGGGTGGGACACCGGCCGGATTGACGGCCTGCGAGAGCGGACGCTAAAATTGGTGGTTCCTGTCGGCCGGCGCCGGTATCGTCTAGGGGTCAGGACACGTGGTTCTCAGCCACGGGACCGGGGTTCGAATCCCCGTACCGGTACCATTACTTGCGAAAGCTGGTGAGCGGGCCCGGACTCGGGCTGGGCGCGTCCTTTGTCGCCCTGCTCCTCGGCGTCCTGCCGTACGTGTCGAGCTTTCTCGAGACGGTCGAGCTCAAGACCTACGATCGCCGTCTTCGCCTCACGGCCGATCCCGCCACCGCTCGCGCCGACATCGTGCTCGTCGAAATCAACGAGCCCTCGCTGCGCGCGCTCGAGCCCGTCGCGGGGCGCTGGCCGTGGCCCCGCGCGGTGCACGCCAGTGTGATCGATTTCCTCGCCTTCCGCCGGCGCGGCATCGAGATACCCTGGCCGATTCGCGTCAACTACACGCGGCAGGAAGAGCCGGCCGAGACGCCCGAGCGCGTGCGGATGCGTGCCGGGCTGCTCGGGAGCGTGGCGATCTTCGCGCCGCTCAGCGACGCGGAGCGGCTCGCCCTGGCCGCCTCGGCACGCGAGCGGCTCTTCGCGGACCGCGAGGCCATCGTGCGCCAGGGGGCCGAGGGCCGCTCGTTGTTCGTCGTCAGTGACGGGAAGGTGCGCGTGACGATCGAGCCCGGCGATCACGAGGTCGCGACGCTCGAGCGCGGCGCCTACTTCGGTGAGATGTCGCTCCTGACCGGCGAGCCGCGCACCGCGACGGTGACGGCGATCGGCGATTGCGCGGTCATCGAGATCAGCGACGACGCGTTCCGGCCGGTCGCGGAGGCGAACCCCGCCATCATCGACGAGATCGGACAGGCCGCGCTCGAGCGACGCCGCGGCCTGCAGGAGACGAAAGACGCGGCCGCTCAGGCACTCGTGCAGGTCGACACGCCTATCACCCTCGCGTCGCGGATCAGGAAGTTCTTGAGGCTCGCCTAGAACCTCCACCCGAACTCGAACCAGCCGCCTCCCCGCCGGTTTCCGCGATACGACCGTCCGTCGCGGTACCCGCGATCGTAGCCGTCGCGGAATCCCTGCCGGTAGTTGTTCCGGTAGTAGTCCCGCGGGCCGGACCAGCCGCCGTAGCCGCGATCGCCCGAGCGGTACCACCGGTGACGGATCGGGTCGTACGCGTCGCGGTCGCGGGCGTCGTCCAGGCCTTTGTCGTAGCCGTCCGTGTATCCGTGCTCGAATGCGGGATCGTTGTAGCCGTATCCGCGTGGCGCCGGATAGCCGGGATACGGTTGTGTGTGGGGTGGGCGGTGTCCGCGCGGTGACCCGTATTGCGCCGAGGCCGGCTGCGCGACCGAGACCGCGCCGAAGACCGCCAGCACGGCGATCGTGCGGACGACATTGCGTCGCATGGTGAACTCCAAACGGGCAGGCCACTCTGCGAGTGCAAAAGCTGCGCCGGCTTCAGGCTACAAGCTAGAGTGAAGAAATCGGCGT
>CAYHSN010000078.1:6370-10648 GCA_964359235.1 uncultured Vicinamibacterales bacterium
CTTGCCGTTCGTCCGAACCCCGAGCCCCGTCACTGTTCTCTGCGATATCCCGTCCGGCTCAACCTTCTCGCCTCGTCCACGCACGCGGCGTCGCGACCGGTTTCGCACAACCGCTCTGCGTCTCTGTATCTCGCGACCGCTGTCGCGCGATTGCCCGCGAGGTCGGCGATCTTCCCGAGCTCGAGCTGCACCCGGCCACGAAGCCACGGGTGTGCGTCCGACTGCTGCTGGGCGATACGCAGATCCTCGGCGGCCTGTTCCGTTCGTCCGAGGCGCACCAGCGCAACCGCGCGCTTCTGGTGCCAGAGCGCGCGCTCGCCGAACGCCAGGGGCCGCGTCTCGGTTCCGAGCGCATCGATGCCGCGATCGAGGACGCGCGCGGCGCGCGCGGCGTCTCCGGCCCTGAGCGTCGTCGAACCCTCCTCGAGCAGGAGCAGCCGGTTGCGTGGATAACGCTCTTCGAGCGCCGTGATGACCCGCAGCGCGTCAGCGTATCGCGTCTCGCGGTTGTAGAGCAGCAGGAGCGCAAACTGCGCTTCCGGTTGCGCGTCGCTCGGGTACGCGCTCGCCTCCTCGATCATCCGCAGGCCGTGCTCGCGTCCGCCGCCGAATCCCGCCAGATAAGCCATCAGCCGCAGCGGCGCGGCGAGCAAACTCACCGCGTAGCGGTAGGTGCCGACAATGAGGCCCGCGTCCTTGCGGCGTGGATCGAGCGCGAGCACGCGCTCGTGCCCGTCGAAGGCGCGCCGGGCCGCGCGGATGGCCGACAGGACGGCGCCCTCCACCGTCGCGACGTAGATCATGCGCAGCCCGACGGCCGCGCCCAGCTCGTAGTGCGCGTCCGGATCGGACGGCGCGCGCCTGAGCCGGGCCTCGGCGAGCGCGATCGCGCGATCGACGGCCGCGCGGAACCGCTGGTCGAGTTCGCGCGGCGGCTTCTCAATCTCGACGCGCTGGGTGAGGCCGCCGCTGAAGTAATCGACGGTCACGGCGCCGCGCTGGAAGAGGATCATCAGCCACGTGACGGCCGCGAGGCTGCGATGGAGCGACGGCTCGTCGGGGTGCTGCGCGATCGCGCGGGTCAGGATCTCGATGGCCTGCGCCTGGTCCAGGTTGTACGCAGCCGTGAAGGCTTCGCGCCTGATCGCGCTGATGTCGTCGCGCGCAGGCGTCGCCAGCTCATCCGTGCTCGCGGCGAGCCAGAATCCACAGGCGAGGCAGACGACGATGGCCGGCATGTCAGGAATGTGATCGCGGGATCCGTGCACGAAGACGATTGGTCGAAACACCCCCGCCGGACTATCATAGCGGCTTGTACGCGTGCGAATCACCGCTCGCCGAACTCGTCGGAGGAGAAGCTTATGCCACGGAAATCCCTGGTTGGATCGAACCAAATGCTCGCGTGGGCCCTGGGCGGGCTCGAGCGTGAGATCGCGCAGACGCGCGAGCGCCTCGCGGCCCTCGGCACTCACGCCGCGAGAATCCGCGCGAAGCTGGGCGGCACACCCGCGGCCGCCACGACCGGCGCCGCCGACGTGCTCCCGCGCAAGCGGAAGGTGATGTCAGCCGCCGCGCGCAGGCGCATTTCCGCCGCGATGAAGAAGCGTTGGGCGGAGCGCAAGCGCCAGGCGAAGTAGTTGTGAGGGCGGCCCATCGGGTCGCCCTACAACGTCACGCCCCGACCGAGACCGCGCTCGCAGGCTCGCCGGTAGACCAGCTCTGCTGCCGCTACGTCCTCGACCGCCATCCCGAGTGACTTGAAGAGGGTCACGTCGTCGGGAGACGTCCGTCCCGTCGTGCGTCCGCTCACCACCTCGCCGAGCTCGGCCGCGAGGTGATCGGGACCGAACCGCCCTTCGCGGATCGGGATGACAATGTCGCCGGCCTCGGCGAGCGCGCCGGCGCGTGAGTCGACGAGGAGCCGCGCGCGGGCCACGAGCGCCCCGTCCATCTCGCGGTGTGTAGGCCGGCACGCGTCGACGGCGCACAGGTGCGCGCCGTCGGCCACCCACTCGCTCATCACGACCGGATCGACCCGGATCTCCACCACGGTGCGCACCGGTTGCTCGACCGCGCCGGCCGAGAACTGGGCCAGCGCGCGCGCCATGACCTCGATGAGGTCGTCCATGCTCAGCAGCTCGCGCACGTTCGATTCGGACAGAAGCAGAGGCATACCCAGAGGTCGAGGGTCACTCTTGCCGGATTCAGAGCGCGATTATAGGCTGCCTATCGCCGGCGGGTTCCAGGTTCTCGGTTCCAGGCCGACACAAGCCACGAAGACGCGGCAGTTCGCGTGGGCGTGGCGAACGACCGGGGGATCACCATCACGATGAACGAGCACCGACGGTCCGAGCGACTGCGGCGGTGGACCTGTGGTAGCTTCTGTGTCGCACAAAGGAGATCCAGCCGTGAAGACACTGCGATGGATGGCCGCTGCCACCGTGCTGCTGGCGCTCGGCTCGTTTGTGGTGCAGGAGCGGAGCGCCGCGCAAACCAATCAGATGAGCTTTTTCATCACGAGCGCAGGGCCCGGCGATGGCGCCAACCTGGGTGGCCTGGCCGGCGCCGACAAGCATTGCCAGATGCTGGCGCAGGCGGCCGGTGTGGGGGACCGCACGTGGCATGCGTACCTGAGCACGCAGGCGAGCGGCAACCAGTTGCCCGTCAACGCGCGCGACCGCATCGGCGCCGGGCCCTGGTACAACGCGAAGGGCGTGAAGGTCGCCGAGAACGTCGCGGCGCTGCATCGCGACAAGAACAACCTGACCAAGGAAACGCAGCTCACGGAGAAGGGCGCCAGCGTGAACGGCCGCGGCGACACGCCGAACATGCACGACATCCTGACCGGCTCGCAGCTCGACGGCACCGCGTACCCGGCTGGGACCGACAAGACCTGCCACAACTGGACGAGCAACGCGGCGGGGAGCGCCCAGCTCGGCCATCACGACCGGCAGGGCGGCGGTGAGAACCCGACGTCGTGGAACTCGGCGCACGGGTCCCGCGGGTGCAGCCAGGACGTCCTGCGCGGCACCGGCGGGGCGGGGCTCTTCCATTGCTTGGCGGTGCAGTAGAGGGACATCGCTCGCGCCCAGGTTCTTCTCGACTGACGGCCTCCGCGGTCCCGTCGATCGGCTGTGAACCGCGCCACCCTCAACATGTTGCCGCCCGTCGAAGATGGACTCCCGTTCGGCGGATACCCGCGAGGCTCGCTCGTATCTTCCTGCTCGCTGGTCTCCATGGCGACGACCACGGCACCCGGGCCATGCTGACATCCCGCGTCCTCGGACGTTGTCGGCATCGGAGGCCAGGTGACCGAGGTGTGGTTCGCAGCAGCGGTTCCGTCCCGGTCTACTCCATAACCTTAGCTGGCGACTTTAAACTGACACGATTCTGCAGAGGAGGCCGTATGAACCGCCGTCCCTTCGTCGGTGTCGTCGCCGTCGTAGCCATTGGTTTGGCCGCAGCGTCGCGCGCCCAGACGCAGAACCCCCTAATCGGCGCATGGGAGCGGATCTCGTTGCGCGACGCCGAGGGCAAGATGACACAGCCGCCCGCGCCGGCTGCGTTCGTCATCTTCAGCGCCGACGGCTTCTTCTCTCAGAGCAGCATCCCCACGGGTCGGCCGAAGATCGACAAGCCGTTGGATCAGATGACGAAAGAGGAGCTGGTTCAGCGGTTCAACCGACTGGAAACACGAAGGGGAACCTACACGATTTCAGGCAACCGCCTGACTCGCAAGAACATCGCGAGCAGCAATCCGGACCAGGAGGGCACTGACCAGGTGCAACTGTTCAGGATCGAAGGCGACATGCTGATTCTGTTGTCGGCTGATCCCAAGCTCAAGAACGAAGCTCGCTTCCGGCGCACGAAGTGACGGCCGCCTCGTGGCGCGAATTCGGTTCCGAGTAGACATATATTCAAGAGTGGGCACGAGATGGTGCATCGTGGGCCACACTGCCTGGTTAGCGGCACGCCAGCTAACAGCGCGCTGGAGCCGGCGAGCGGCGCGGCAACGGCTGCGGTGAATTGCAGCCCGGGCTGGCGCCGCTCGCGGCTCAGCGCGTGATCGTTAGACGGACGGGCGCAGCCAATGTGAACCGCTTCAAGTTCAGAACATTCCGGTCGGGTGAGCGCGCCGATCGGTATCGCGTCCTAGCCGCCAGTCGTGCCGTTCAGAGGAGGCGCCATGAAGATCTTCCCGTGCGGATTGTGGCCGGTCCTGTTCGCCACCATGCTCCACAGTCAAGCGATCGCGGCACCCACGTCGTGCGAGAGCTT
>CAYHSN010000079.1:0-10621 GCA_964359235.1 uncultured Vicinamibacterales bacterium
TGTGTATGTATTTCCGCGTGGGGCCGCCAATGGGGGCCCCCTACGACCTATTCGCCCTTGTCGCCCTGGCTTTCTGGCGGGCCGGGCCGCTACCGGACACGTCTCGACGCGCCAGTCGAGTGGTTCGACACCTGGTCGAGTCACGACCGGGCGATCCACCGGATCGCCCTTACTTCCAAGGCACCTCGACCTGCACGGTCCGGTTGTTGATGTCGGTGCCCGACACCTTGAGGGACTTCGGCCGGACGACGCGGAGGTTGAAGGGCGTGCCGTCGCGTCCGCGGAAGTTGCCGAGCGGGAAGTCGCGCTTCTCGCCGTTCTCCATCCGCGGCACGATGATGGAGAAGTCGGTGGTGCGTGCCATCGGCACGATCTCGATGCGTATTTCGCGCAGACTGAATCCAGACCGGTTCTCGACCGTCACGAACATCCGCGAGATCTCGACGCGCAGCAGCGCCTGTTCCGGCGCATCGCCGGGCAGCATGGTTCGGCACCCCGACATCCCGAGCACGAGGATCCCGAGAGCGGCGAGACGGCGGATCGTCGACGGAGACATGGTTCGCTCCTTTCGAAGACGAAGAGGAGACCCGCGACCCCGAGGGGAAGTTGGGTGGACTCTACGCCCGCGCCGGGCGGCCGTCAAGGGCGTTCGATCAGCCCTCAGTGTCGTACAGCGTCAGGTCCGGCATGTCCCGGAAGTCGTCGGGGTTGAGCGTCCAGAGCGCCGCGCCGTGCACGAGCGCGGAGGCCGCAATCGCGATGTCGATCTCCCGCCCTCGCGGCCGGCGAATCCGGCGGTAGAGCTCGGCCGCCCGCTCGGCTTCGGCGGCGCCGAAGGGCACCGCGGCCTCTCGCGGAAACAACGCCTCCTGAGCGGCCAGCTCCTGCGGACGCCGCGGTCCCCGAAGCCACTCGTAGAGCACGATGGACGAGAGCACGAGTCGTTCGCCGTCCTCGATAGCCTGCCGCAGGCCGCGGGCCAGGCGCCGAGGTCCGGTGAGCGCGTCAACGAGGACGGAGGTGTCGAGGAGGATCACGACGTCGCAATGTGCCTGCGCCGCCCGCCCTGCCGTCGGGCCGCACGAATCGCCTTCAGTTCCGCGTCGACGGCCCACGCCGGGCGCCGGGGGATCTTCGGCACGAGGTCATCGAAGACCTGCAGCAGGTGCAGACGCTCTCGCTCGCTGAGCCGGCCGATCCGGTCCGAGAAATCGCGGATGGCCTCGCGCACCACCTGGCTCTGTGGCCTGGCCAGGCGCTCCGCCGCCCGTCGCAGCCGGGCGACGGTGGCGTCGTCGAGCGTGAAGGTCACTTTGACCATACTGCAACCATACTACCATACCCAACCGGCCTGGCGGGCCTCGAGGCATGACGACGGGTCCATCGCTCCGCAGGGACCGGACTGGCTCGGCCCGTCAGAAGCTGTACCGGACGATCGCGCTCACGTGCGAGTTGCGGCTGTACTGGCCGATGAAGTCGGTGAATTCGCCGCGGATGATGTTGCCGAAGGCCGTGACGCGCCAGTGGCCGCCGACGGCCTGCGAGTACTCGCCTTTGAGCCACGCGCCGTCGAGGTTCTGCCGGATGGCGAACTCCGCGGCGACGCTGCGGTGTGGATCGATCGTGTAGGACGCGCGGCCGAGGAAGGCCTTCGTGAGCCCGCGGTCCGGCGCGAAGCCCTGGTTCCGGCGCTTCACCGTCACGGCCTCCCCGGCATACCCCCCGACCAGCGACAGCTCGCCCTGCTGCCGCTCGGCCTGGATCACGTAGAGCACGTACTCGTCCGCGTCGCCTTCCGGCGACGTGAAGTACGCGGCCTCTCCCTTGAGCGTGAGCCACGGGAGCGGCCAGGCGACATCAGCGCCGGCTTCGCGAATGCGCGGGAAGTGCTGCTCGAGGCCGACGGCTGGCGGCGGCGCGAAGGTCGGGACGATGCTCGCGTCGATGAGCGGCAGGTGGTTGTAGCCGTCGTAGTACGACAGCGAGTACTCGTAGCCGCTCGCCACGTGGTTCCACCGGACGCCGACCTGCGATCCGCCCGGGTATTCCGCGCCGAGATCGATGAGCTGCACATCCTGAAGAGGCGGCAGCCGCACCGTCCAGCGCTTGTCGTAGAGCGGGATGCGGCTCGGCGTGAAGGACGGCACC
Organism: uncultured Vicinamibacterales bacterium; assembly: GCA_964359235.1. GTDB lineage: Bacteria > Acidobacteriota > Vicinamibacteria > Vicinamibacterales > JAHECP01 > CAYHSN01. Next base: position 2,149 of record CAYHSN010000079.1, read on the forward strand.
CACACGGCCTCGATCGTGTGGGACGCGCCGCCGTAGGCGAGGCGGGCGGCTGTGACCGCGAGGAACAGGTTGTCGGTGACGGACAGGAAGTCGCGCGGCGCGAAGCGATCCGTCGGATTGACGATGTCGGCCTTGCCCCAGCGGATGAACTGCTTGCCGACGTCGGCCGTGACTGTCCCGCGGCCGATCGTCGCGTTGAGCTCGCGCACGGCAAGCGCCGCACGCTGACGTGTGCGGTCGAGCCAGCCGATCGCCCACGCGCGATCGACCTGACTGTAGGTGTCCATCCGCGCGTCGAACCCGCCGCGCACGCGCAGCCAGGGGCGCACGTCGCCGGACGCCTCGACGCGGAACAGCGCCTCGCCCACCGCCTGCGTGTGGTCATTCGGCGCGGTCTGCGGATACAGATCGGCGCGCGCTTCGAGGAAGCCCCGGGAAGAGAAGGACTGCGCCGCGGCCGTTCCGATCACAAGGCCGAAGCCCTGTGCCACCGCGAAGACGGTCAGAACGAGTCGATGAACCATGCAAATCAGGCGTAGGGCCGGACTTCCGCCTTCGCGTGAAGCTCCGGCGGACTCGCCGCAGCCTTGGCGGAGGCGGTCAGTCCGGCCTTCCCCGGCGCGACTGAAGTCGCGCCCTACCGCGAGACGCTCATCGTTCGCGCCTGAGCGCGTGCAGCGTGAAGTCGTCTTCCCGCATCGGCACGTTGTAGGCGAGCTTCTCGAGCGTCAGGATCGTCCGGCTGTTCCGCCGCAGGTCCGTCATCTCGAGCACGCGCGCCGTCCAAATGCCCTGCACGTTCTCCAGCTTCTGATACAGCAGACGACGCACCAGCTCGTCCTTGATGTAGTTCTCGACGCGCGCGAAGGCGTAGTCGTCCTGCCTGATCCACAGCACGGACGACGTGTACTGGGACGTCTTGCGGCTGCCGGGCCGCGACTCAATCTTCCAGCACGCCACCGCGTCAATCGATTCCCCGCCGAGCAAGCGGTACTCGAACTGATCGACGTCTCGCTCCTCGAGGTCTTCGAAACTGAAGTCGGTGCCGAAGAAGCGAGTCGATCGATCCTGCAGCGCGATGCGCCGATCGCGCTGGATCGCCGGCGTCCACATCCACTGGTCGGACGACCGGTCGGGGTGATTGACGATGAGCAGCGCCACGCCTTTGACTTCGGCGGGCTCGGTGAACCGCAACACCGCCTTGCTGCTGCCGTGCGAGCCGAGCCGATCGAAGGTCCAGCGCTTGTCCGAGACTCTGCCCTTCGCGTCGATGACCTTGAGGGTGCCTTCGTAGCGCTGCGACGGCGCGTCGGTGCGCTGCTGGTTCTCGGCGACGATCTGGCGCGCGTCCTGGGCGCCGGCGGTCACCGGGCTCAAGCCCTGTGCCACCGAGACGGCCAGCGCGGCGATCGAGCCGAACACGAGGAGCCGAGGGCGGCATGTCCTATTCATAGGCGAGCGCGTCCACGAGCGATCCCCGCACGGCCATCTCGCCCGGCCCGATGGCCGACACGAAGGCGGCCGCGAGCAGGGTCGGGATGAGGCCGAGCGCGATCGACACGGGATAGAGATAGGCGAGGTTCATCCCGCCGACGTCGCGTCGGGCGATTTCGAGCACGTAATGGAGATTGATCGCGCCGAGCGCGAAGCCGAGGATGACGCCGACCACCGTGATGGCAATCGCCTCCATCCACACGGTGCGGCGGATCTGGCTGCGCAGCCCGCCGACGGCCTGCAGCACACCCAGCTCGCGGCGCCGGTCCAGAATCGACACGGTCAGGGTGTTGACGATGCCGAGGATGGCGACGAGCACGGCGACGGCCATCTGTGTGTAGGTGAGGCCCATCCACTGATCGGTGAGCTGCAGGATCCAGGTGCGCACTTCGGCGTTGGTCAACACGAAGAGCCGCCGCGTGCCGGCGAAGCGTTCGAAGATGCGCGCCTTCACGGCCTCGAGGTCCGCGCCCTTCTTCACGTACACCCGGAACACGCTCACCCCATCGTCGCCCCACTGGCGGATGAAGACGCGCCGATCGATGAAGATCGTGCCGAGCTGGTCGGACCAGTCCCGGGTGATGCCGACGACCGGCAGGCGCAGCAGGCCGGCCGGGGTGGGAAGGTCGATCACGTCGTGGAGCTTGATCTGCCGCATGCCGGCGAGATTCTCCGACAGGATGCAGCCGTCGCCGGCCGCCGTCAGCCGGTACATCTCGTCCATGTCGCCCGCGACCGGCCGCCGCGGGGCGCGCCGGTGCAGGCTCTCGGCTTCCATCGAGATCAGCATGACCGGCCCGCCGCGGAACTGGATCCGCAGCGACCGCACCTGCTGGATGGTGTCGACGCCATCGATGGCCGCCAGCTCCGGGCCCATCGAGGCCGGGAACCGGAACGTGCGGTTCGAGATGCGCTCGGCCGGCGTGACGAACAGGTCGGGATTGAGCGCGGTCGTCACCCAGTCGACGATGCCCGTGTAGCTGCCGCGCGCGAGTCCGGCGAGACCGATGACCTGCGCGAGCGAGAGCATGAGCGCGGCCACGGTGCCTGACGTGCGGCGCGGCGCCTGGATGAGGCTGTCGGCGGCGAGCGTGCCCTCGACCGGCCGCAGCCAGCGCAGCACCGGCCGCAGCGCCTCGGCGAGCCCCAGGGAGAGCGTCGGCGTGAGCAGCAGCGCGGCGAGGATCACCAGCGCGTAGCCGGCGTAGAACAGCCAGCGCGATGATCCAGAGACGAGACACACCATCGAGCCCACCGCCATGACGAAGGCCACGCGCCGCCGCATCCGGTTCTCGCCGGCCGAGAGCACCTGGTACTTGCCCTTCTGCAGCGCCTGCACCGGGTCGACGCGCGCGGCGCTGCGGGCCGGAATGAACGCCGCCACCATGCTGGTGACCAGGCCGATCGTCATCGCGAACGCGATCAGCGCCGGCGTGATGACGATCGCCTCGGGTTTCTGGGCGTAGCCGAAGACGCCCTCGAGCATCCCGCTGATCTGGCCGACCATCCCGCGCGCCATCACGAAGCCCGCGCCGCAGCCGATCGCCGACCCGAGCAGGCCAAGCGCGGCGCTCTCGGTCAGGAAGAGCGTGCGGATCTGCGCGCGGGTGGCGCCAAGCGCCCGCAGAATGCCGATGTCGGCGCGACGCTGCGTGACGGCGATCGCGAACGAGTTATAGATGATGAACATCCCGATGAAGAGCGCGAAGAGGCTCGAGATGGTCATCGAGATGGAGTAGACCTGAAGCACCGATTCGTACTGCTGGCCGCGCGTGGCGGGCGGCTCGACCTGGAAGCCTGGACCGACCGCGCGCTCGACGGCCGCGCGCCCCGCGTCGAGCGACACGCCATCGTTGAGCGCGAGGTCGATGCGGTCGAAGGTGCGGCCGCGCCCGAAGACGTGCTGCGCGGCGTAGATGTCCATCACGGCCAGGTTGCCGCCGAACGCGCTCGCCAGGCCGCTCGTCTTCATGATGCCCCGGATCGTGAACGTCTTGTCGCCGTCCATCGTCCGCAGCACGAGCGTGCTGTTGGCCGCGAGGCGGTTGCGCCGGGCGAACTCCTTCGTGACCATCAGCGAGTCGGGCTGCGCGAGGAACACGAGCGGATCGTCGATGACCGCTTCGTCGCCGCTCTCGAGGTCGTAGTCGCGCAGGCCGCGATCGCCCGTCATGTCGACCGCGAGAATCAACAGATTGCCCTGACCCGCGATTCCCGACTCGACCGGCGACTCGATGACCGGAACGGCCACGCGCACCTCGGGCACCTGCTGCACCCGTTCGAGGATCTCCTCCGGAAAGCCGCCATCGCCGGCCGAGACCTGGAGCTCGGTCTTGCCCGCGACGCGATCGACCGTACGCGTCAGCCCGTCGAGCACGGCGCGGTTCGCGGCGTGCATCCCGATGAACACCGCCACGCCGAGCACGATCCCCACCATCGTCAGCAGGACGCGGACGAGGTGGCGGCGCACGTACGGCCACGAGATCAGGCGCAGGAGCATCACCGGCGCTCGTCTCCGACGATGAGGCCGTCGCGAAGCGTGACGGTGCGCTGACAGCTCCGCGCGACGGTGAGGTCGTGCGTGACGAGCAGGACCGTGGCGCCCAGGCGCTCGTGCAGATCGCGGACGAGCTTCAGGATCTCGGCGCCCGTGACAGAGTCGAGGTTGCCCGTGGGCTCGTCGGCCAGGACGATCGGCGGATAGATCGAGAGGGCGCGCGCGATGGCGACGCGCTGCCGCTCGCCGCCTGAGAGCTCGTCGGGCCGATGGTCGAGGCGACGGGTGAGCCCCACCAGGTCGAGCAGCTCGCGCGCGCGGTCGCGGGTCTTCCGCCGCGGCCAGCCGCGCAGGTGGAGCGGCAGCGCGACGTTCTCCAGGCACGTGAGCGTCGGCAGCAGGTTGAAGAACTGGAAGATGAAGCCGATCTTGTCGCGCCGGACGCGCGTCAGATCGTCGTCCGAGAGCCCCGCGAGGCTCTGGCCGTCGATCTGCACCTCGCCGGAGGACGGGTGATCGAGGCCGCCGATGAGGTTGAGCAGCGTCGACTTGCCCGAGCCGGACGGGCCGATGAGCGACACCATCTCGCCGCGCGCGATCGCGAGGTCCACCTGGTCGAGCGCGGTGACCTGGCGCTTGCCGTCGAAACGCTTGGAGACCTGGGTGAGCGCAATCATGGAGGAACTGGGCATGACACTCGTAATTTACACGGAACGGACACGGAACGACCACAGAACGAACACGGAAAACAGCACGGGGAAACACAGAAGGGAAACCGAGTTCCCGAGACGCTCGCTACGATCGGTATCGAAAAGGCTCGGGGGCCGTCTCGCTCAGCGTCGGGGAGCATCGCGTAGCTGGAGCTGATCCATAAGCATCCTTGCGTTGCCGCAAGAAGTCTTGTAGTCTTCCGTCGGTGGGTCAGAAGAAAATCCTCGTCACCTGGATCGGAAACACCGACTTGCGGGCGCCGATGGAAGGGAACGCGGTCGGGCTGGGCCCGATCGCGCAAGCGCTTGAGGCCCGCGCCTTCGACGAAGCCTTCCTCGTGTCCGACTACGACGACGTCCAGGTGCGCCCCTACATTCGGTGGCTCGGTGAGCGAACCTCGACGCGGCTCCATGTGTTGCACGAGAAGCTCTCCGGCCCCACGCAGTTCGGCGAGATCTACGAGGCCGCGGTGCGAGCCTGCGACCGGGCCGTCGGTCAGAGAAAGCAGGAGGGAGTGTCGCTCACTTTCCACCTCAGCCCGGGCACACCGGCGATGGCGGCCGTGTGGATCATCCTCGCTAAGACCCGATTCTCTGCCGAGCTGATCGAGTCCTCGCGTCAGCACGGGGTCCAAACGGCTTCCGTCCCTTTCGACCTCTCCGCCGACTTCCTCCCCGACCTCCTCCGCCGGCCGGACCGAGAGCTGGAAGCCCTCAGCGCCGGGCTCCCGCTGGAGGCGCCCGAATTCTCTGACATCGTCCACCGGAGCGCGGCCATGAAGCGCGTGATCCTCCGCGCCCGCCGCGCTGCGCCGCGCTCGGTTCCTGTCCTGATCGAGGGAGAGACGGGGACCGGGAAGGAGCTTCTGGCCCGAGCCATCCATCGGGCTAGCCCGCGGAGGGAACGGATGTTCATCGCCGTCAACTGCGGCGCGATCCCTTCGGAGCTGGTGGAATCGGAGCTCTTCGGACACGAAAAGGGAGCCTTCACTGGAGCGACCGCACGGCGACGGGGCCACTTCCAGGAGGCGGACTGCGGGACGCTTTTCCTCGACGAGGTGGGAGAGCTTCCGAAGCCAGCCCAGGTGAAGCTGCTTCGCGCCCTCCAGGAGGGCGAGATCCTCCCTGTCGGAAGCTCCCGGCCCAAAAAGGTGGACGTCCGTGTGATCGCGGCGACCAACCGGTCGCTTCCGGACGAGGTGGCGGCCGGGCGGTTCCGTGAAGACCTCTTCCACCGTCTCGCTGTCGCTGTCCTCCGACTGCCCCCGTTGCGGGAGCGGCGCGAGGACCTGTCGCTCTTGGTCGATCACCTGCTCCCCAAGGTGAATCGGGAGGGTGCCGGTCAGCCGGGCTTCACAGAGAAGAAGCTTTCTGCGAGCGCAAGGAATCTTCTGCTCGTGCAAACGTGGCCGGGGAACGTCCGCGAGCTGGAGAACACGCTGCGGCGGGCTGCGATCTGGACCGCGGACGCCGCGCTCGGGGCCGAGGACATCCGCGAGGCGCTGCTGCCTGCGGGCGGCACAAAGGACAACCCGCTGGATCGCCCGCTCGGGGAGGGTCTTAGCCTGCCTGAGATGGTCGCGTCGGTGGCCAGCCACTACCTCGGCCGCGCACTGGACGCGGCCCACGGCAACAAGACGAGGGCGGCGAAGCTGGTGGGCCTTCCGAGCTACCAGACTTTTTCGAACTGGATGAAGCGCTACGGGGTGAAGCCATGACGGCACGCCGTTTGCCTCGTCCGACCACGGAATGGTCGAGGAGCATCTCGTGACTCGCCGCGAATCCGAGGCCGACGCCCGGATTGCCATTGACGACCGTCTCCGCGCCGCGGGGTGGGATCCCCTCGACAAGTCGCAAGTTCAGACGGAGGTGCAGGCCTCGTCTGCGGCGGGTCCGCCGGGGCTGGTGGACCGCTCGCAGGCGCGTCCCTTCGATACGCATGCCCCCGTCTACGACGTCGTCGCCGCCGCCGGGGCCTTCGGCACCGACCGGGCCGTCGGTACGCTGCACGACGAGGTCGGCTGGACGACCGTGCCTGGGCACGTCCGACTGACGCGCGATCACTTCGTCGCGCGTGTGAGCGGGCGCTCGATGGAGCCGACGATCCCGGACGGCGCATACTGCCTCTTCCGGGCCGATCGCGGCGGGAGCCGCCAGGGGAAGCTGGTCCTCGTCTGGCACCGCGGCTGCACCGATCCCGCGCTGGGCGGGGAGTTCTCCGTCAAGAAGTACGAGAGCACCAAGGGCACCGCCCCTGACGGCACCTGGTCCCACCGGGAGATCCGGCTCCAGCCGCTCAATCCCGACCCGGCATACCGGGATCTCGTCTTCCATTCCGACGCCGAGGCCGACCTCCGCATCATCGGGGAGTTCGTCTGCCTGGTCGAGACCGCCGACGAGGCGACGGGCGGCGGCCGCGCCGACTACGTCCTCTACGATCAGCGCGGCCGTCCCCTCGCCGTGATCGAGGCCAAGAAGAACGCCATCAACCCCTACGTCGCCAAGCAGCAAGCTCTTCCGTACGCGAAGGCTCTTGGCGCGCCCTTCATCTTCCTCACAAACGGCGAGCTCACCTACTTCTGGGATTACCAGAACGACGACGCGCGGCCCATCGCCAGCTTCTTCTCTCGGCGCGACCTCGAGCGCCTTGTGGAGATGCGGCAGACGCGCAAGGCGCTCGCGACGATCGGGATCCCCGAGCACTACATCCGGCAGGGCGAGACGCGTACGGTGCGTCCCTATCAGCAGGAGGCGATGCGGGCCCTGGACCACGCCCTCGAGCTCGGCAAGCGCCGCTTCCTGATCGAGCTTCCCACCGGAACGGGCAAGACCGACCTCATCTGCCTCCACCTGAAGCGCCTCTTCCAGGCCGGCTGGGCCGAGCGCGTGCTCTTCCTGGTGGACCGTGACCAGCTCGCCAAGCAGGCCCTCGAAGCGATTCAGGACGTGCTCGCCGCGCACTCGAGCTACTGGGTCCGTGCCGGCATGGCGCGCCAGGAGCAGCAGATTACGGTGGCTCTCCTGCAGACGATGATCGGCCGCGTTGACGAGTACACCGCCGGCTACTTCGACGTGGTCATCGCCGACGAATGCCACCGCTCGATCTACGGCGCATGGCAGAACGCTCTCACGCGCTTCGACGCCATCCACATCGGGCTCACGGCGACCCCGGCCAACTACATCGAGCGCAACACTTACGAGTTCTATCAGTGCGAACCCGGGAAGCCAGACTTCTCCTACCCGATCCAGGATGCGTTCCGGGGCGAGTACCTCGTCCCCTACAAGTTTGCGACCGGCATCACGGAGATCCTGGCCGAGGGCGCGGACGTCGATGAGGAGCACTACGACCCTGCGGAGTTCGAGCGGCGCTGGACGAACGAACCGACGAATCGGCTGATGATGGAGGAGTTCGACCGCCTCGCATGGAAGAACTACGAGGAGCTGGCCCCCGGCCAGGTCGCAGGGCCTGGCAAGGCGATCGTCTTCGCGATCACGAAGCATCACGCCGCCAGGCTAGCCCAGTACCTGAACGAGCTGCACTCGGAGCACAAGGGCCGATATGCCGAGGTCATCACCTCGGACGTCGCCGACCCCGCCGAGCTGATCCGTAGGTTCAAGACGGAAACCTATCCGATGGTCGCCGTGAGTGTCGGCATGCTCGACACCGGCTTCGACTGCCGCGAGGTGCTCCACCTCGTGCTCTGCCGCCGCCTGCGGAGCCCCATCCTCTACCAGCAGATGCGCGGTCGGGGCACGCGGACGGCTCCTCACA
>CAYHSN010000080.1:0-10522 GCA_964359235.1 uncultured Vicinamibacterales bacterium
CGGCCCTGCTCTCGGTGCTGGCGCAGGCCGGGTCGTTCGTGCCGGCGCGCACGGCCAAGCTGCCGATCGTGGATCGCATCTTCGCGCGGGTCGGCGCGTCCGACAACCTCGCGCGCGGACGGTCCACGTTCATGGTCGAGATGCAGGAAACCGCCAATATCCTGCACAGCGCGACCGCGCGCAGCCTCGTGATCCTGGACGAGGTCGGACGCGGCACGGCCACCTTCGACGGGCTGAGCCTGGCATGGGCCGTCGCCGAGCATCTGGCGACCAGCACCCGGGCCCGGCCGAAGACCGTGTTCGCGACGCACTATCATGAGCTGACCGATTTGGCCGACGCCCTGCCGGGCGTCGCGAACCTCCACGTCGTCGTGCGCGAATGGCGCGATGACATCATCTTCCTGCGGAAGGTGGTGCCGGGCAGATCCGACCGCAGCTACGGCATTCAGGTCGCGCGGCTCGCCGGCCTGCCCCCGTCGGTCGTCGCGCGCGCGCGCGAGATCCTCGATTCCCTCGAGCGCGACGAGTTGTCCCGCGGTGGCCGTCCGTCCTTCAGCGATCACCGAAGCGAGCCACGGCAACAGCTCGGTCTGTTCGAATCGACCGTCGCCGACTCACCCGTGTTGCGCCGGTTGCGCGAGGCCGATGTCGATCGCATGACGCCCCTCGAGGCGCTGTCGCTCCTGGCGGAGCTCAAACGCGAGGCCCAGTGATGCAACGGGCGGCGCTCGGCGTCCTGCTCGCCGTCGTCGCCTGCGCCCCGTCCCCTCCAACGAACCCCGACGTGATCACGGTCGCGCTGGCGAACGCGCCGGCCAACCTCGATCCGCGCGTCGGCTCGGATGAGGCGTCCCAGCGGGTGCATCAACTGCTCTACAGCTCTTTGCTGCGTGTCGCCGACGACCTGCGGGTCGTGCCCGAGCTGGCGGAACGGATCGAGCGGCCCGATCCGCGGACCTACGTCATCCGCCTGCGCGCCGGTGTGCGCTTCCACGATGGCCGCGCCCTGACCGCCGCCGACGTGGTCTACACGTTCAAGAGTTTTCTGGACCCCTCGTTCGTGTCGCCTCGCAAGGGTGCGTACCGCCTGGTGCAGACCGTCGAGGCGATCGATCCGCTGACCGTGCGGTTCGTGCTGAAGGAACCGTTCGGGTCGTTCGACGTGAACCTCGTGATGGGTATCGTGCCGGCTGGGTCCGGCGTTTCGCTCGCGCGACAGCCGATCGGGACCGGTCCGTATCGCCTCGTGAGCTTCGTGGCGGACGATCGGGTCGTGCTCGCGCCGTTCGCGGACTCGTTCGAGGGCGCGCCGAAGAACGGTGGTCTGGTCCTGAAGGTGGTGCCAGACGACACCATGCGGGGCCTCGAGTTGCGCAAGGGCAGCGTGGACCTCATCGTCAATGACGTGTCGCCCGACATCGTCCATCAGTTGCGCGCCGAAGGCCGCTTGAGGCTCGAAACGACTCCGGGGACCGATTACGCCTACGTTGGACTGAACCTGAGGAATCCCGCGCTGCGAGATCGGCGCGTGCGGCTGGCGCTCGGCTTCGCCATCGATCGCCGGGCCATCGTGGACCATCTGCGACGCGGCCTTGCGGCGCCAGCCGTCGGCCTGGTGCCGCCCACATCGTGGGCGTTCGAGCCCGCCGCGTTCAGCTTCACGCACGACCCGGCGCGCGCGCGGCGCCTGCTGGACGAAGCCGGGTACCCCGATCCCGACGGCGACGGTCCGCGGCCGCGCCTGCGATTGTCCCTCAAGACCTCGACGTCGGAGATCTACCGCGTGCAGGCCGCGGTGATTCAGCACGACCTAGGTCAGGTCGGTATCGACGTGGACGTGCGATCCTACGAGTTCGCGACCCTGTACGCCGACGTGCTCCGTGGCCACTTCCAGATGTTCACGCTGCAGTGGGTCGGCGTGTCCGACCCCGACATGCTGCGGCGGGTGTTTCACTCGAAGCAGATGCCGCCGGCGGGCTTCAACCGCGGCTTCTACGAGAATGCCGACGTCGACCGCGCGATCGACGCCGCGACCGTGGCCACCGACGACACGGCGAGAAAGGCGTTGTACGCCGAAGCTCAGCGCCTCATCGCGGAAGATGCGCCCTACATCAGCCTCTGGACCAAGACCAACGTCGCGGTGTTCCAGAGGGAACTCCACGGCGTCCGGCTGTCGCCGATGGCGTCCTTCTCGTTCCTCAAGGACGTCTACCGCGAGCCCCGCGCGGTGGCAACGCGCTGAACTTACGGCATGTTCTGCTAGAATACGCGCCGCATGCCGAAGAAGTCCGACTTCCTCCGCACGCCGATCGAGCCCTTTCAGGTCGAGCCCGGGCTGACTGGCGACGCGCTCCTCGCGCGCATGGAGCTCATCTCGTTCCAGGGCCGCAACCTCGCGACGGCGCGGCGTGTCTGGGAGAAGATGCTCGCCGACGAGGTGACGATCTTCATGGGGGTGGCCGGCGCGTTGAGCGCCGGAGGACTACGCTCGGTCATCGCGCACCTCATCACGCACCGCTACGTCGACTGCCTGGTCTCGACGGGCGCTAACCTCTATCACGACCTGCACGAGACGCGGGGCCGGCGCCACTTCCTCGGCTCGCCACGCGCCGACGATCGGGCGCTGCAGAAGGTGCGCATCGACCGCGTCTACGACACCTACGCGGACGAGGAAGAGTTTGTCGAGAACGACGAGTGGATTGCGGCGTTCGTATTGACCTCGCTCGATCCTCGCCCGTACACGTCGCGAGAACTCCTGTACCGCCTCGGTGAACACCTGTGGAGGGAAACCGGGCGGGACGGCATCCTGACGGCCGCGTATCGCGCGAACGTGCCGATCTTCTGCCCGGCGCTGGCCGATTCGTCCATCGGCATGGGGCTGTCGCAGGCGCGGCACAAGGATCCGGCCGCCGGGCACATCGACATCATCGGCGACATCATCGAGTCGGCGAACGTGGTGCTCACGCATCCGCGAACGGCGAGTGTCGTGCTGGGCGGGGGCACGCCCAAGAACTTCATCAATCAGGCCAGCGTGCAGGCCGAGTACTACGACTCGAAGGTCGGCGGTCACCAGTACGCGCTACAGATTGTGACCGACGTGCCCCACTTCGGCGGCGCGTCCGGATCCACGCTCGAGGAGGCGCAGAGCTGGGGCAAGGTGGCGGCCAACGCGGCCCGCGTCACGGTGCACGCCGACGCGACGCTGGCGCTGCCCCTCCTCGTCACGGCGCTCGCGACGAGCGCGACGGACCTCCTCGGCCGTCGCCGGAAGCCGCAGTTCGATCTGAGCGGACCCGCCATGGCCATGAACGGCCGGCGGTTCACCCAGTCCCGATTCCAGGCCCCTGCATGAAGCTGCCGTTCAGCTACGCGCACGCTCAGCCGTACGTGTTCGCCGGCATCGAGCCTCCCGAGTCCTTCGACGCGGCAAGGGCCATTCTGCTGCCGGTCCCTCTGGATCGCACGACGTCGTACGTGCCGGGCACGCGCTACGGCCCGCGCGAGATTCTGAACGCGTCAACGCAGACCGAGCTCTGGGACGAGGAGCTGCAGCTCGACGTCAGCGAGGCCGCTCTGCTGACGCTCCCGGAGATGGAGCTGCCGTTTGCGGACCTCGACGAGGCGCTCGCCGACATCAACCGCGTCGCGCGCGCCATCGTCGATCAGGGCAAGTTCCTGATGGCGCTCGGAGGCGAGCACTCGATCACGCCGGCCATCGTCGCGGCCGTCGCGGCGCGCCACCCCGGCCTGTCGGTGCTACACATCGATGCGCACGCGGATCTTCGCGACCGCTACCTCGGCTCACAGAACAGCCACGCGTGCGCGATGCGCCGGACGCTCGAGTACGCGCGGCTCACGCAGGTCGGCATCCGCAGCATCTCCGAGGCCGAGGCCCGCGCCGTGCCGGGGCTCCCGACGACGATTTTCTACGACGTCTCGATGCGGAAGGATCCGCGATGGATCGAGCACGTCGTCGAGTCGCTGGCGGATCCCGTCTACCTCACGATCGACTTCGACGGCCTCGACCCCGCCATCATGCCCGCCGTCGGGACGCCGGAGCCCGGCGGGCTGTCGTGGCGCGAACTCCTGGGCCTGCTGCGAGCGGTCTTCGCCCGACGCCGCATCGTCGCCTGCGACCTTGTCGAGTTGTGCCCGATCCCCGGCCTGGTGGCGCCGAACCTTCTGGGCGCGCGGCTCGTGTACAAGATCCTCGCCTATCACCTGCTCGAGAAGCGCCTCCCCGCCGAATAGCTCCCCGGCCTCGGTCTTCTCCGCCGCTTCACACAACGGCACTGGCCGCTCCCCGGAGGTGTATACGAGGTATGCTTACGCCGTGGCTGAGTCAGCCGAGCAGCCAATCCTCTCCCAGGCGCTTGCGGCGCTTCAGCGCGGTCAAGGCGCTGACGCGGTAGCCCTGCTCACCCGGGGTCTCAAGGATCGCCCGGCCCGCCGCGAGGACGAAGTTCGCTTCCGTGTGGCGCTCGTCGAGGCCTATCTCCTTCAAGACGACCTGGCTCAGGCGGCCCGTGTGCTCGGCCGTCCTCCGGACGAAAGTCGGGAACGCGCGGAGCCGTCGCTGGTCTCCGCGCTCTGGCGCTTGCACGGGCAGATCGCGATTGCCCGCGGCGACCCGTCTCGCGCCATCGCCGCCAACGGACGTGCGCTGAAGCAGGCCGAGCGAGCGCGCGACTCGCTCGCCATCGGACTGGCGCACTACGAGCTGGCCCGCTGCTATCGGCAGATTGGCGACACGGCGACCGTGCGCGATCACCTGGCTCAGGCGGCCTCCGCGCTTCACGCCGTCGGCGACCGCCGCGCGCTCGCGCTCGTGCACTCGTTTTCCGGCGTCGCGCTGGCCCAGGAAGGCCGGCACCACGAGGCGATGGTCGCGCTACGTCAGGCTGAACGTCTCGCCGCGCTCGTCGAGGCCGACGACGTCGTCGCGACTGTGTGCGGCAACCAGGCCAACGTGGCGATGATGCAGCATCGCCACGAACAGGCGCTGGCGCTCGCCGAGCGGAGCGTCGCGCTTCAGGAGCAGGCGGGATCGCCGCACGGCCGGGGCGTGGCGCTCGCGTCCCTCGGTCAGATCTGCGTCCGCGTGGGCAATCTCACGCGCGCCGAAGAAGCGCTGCATCGCGCGCTCGATGTCCCGAGCCCCGAGCCGTTTCGCCGCGAAACCACGGGCGCTGTCTTCGATACGCTGGCGCAGATCCATCTGATTCGCGGCGCCTACGATGCCGCGAGCGACTATCTCGCCAAAGCCAGCAACGCGTACGGTGAATACGGCCTTCAGGCGAGCCGGTGGTATCAGTGGTCGCTCCGCGTGCTCGAGGCGAAACTCGAGTTGCGCAGGGGAAACCCCGAGCGGGCGCTGGCGCTCGCCGAGGAGATCGCGCGGTCGCTGGCTGCGCCCGCCGTGTACGCGCTGCAGGGAGAACTCATCGGCGCGGAGGCCGCGCTCGCGGCCGACCGCGCCGGCGACGCCGAGACGCGCCTGGCGAACATCGGCGGCCGTCTGCAACCGCGCGAGATGCCCGGGGCGTGGGGTGAGTACCTGCGGCTGCGCGGGCGCGTGCAGGCGCGTCTCGGCAACACGAACGACGCGTACCACGATCTTGCGCAAAGCGTGAGCGTGTTCGAGCTGCTGGGCGAACGGTATCAGATGGGCTTGAGCTATCTGTCGCTCGGCGAGTTTGCCGCGACGGCCGGGGCGCGCTCGAAAGCGCTGCGCTATCTGGAGGAAGCGGCGACGGTGTTCGCGACCCTGGGCGCGACGCCGGATCTCGAAGCCGCACAGGCCGTCTCGGCGCGGGTGCCGGTTGCCGGCACCGGTGAGTACGTCGGCGTGCAGCCCGACGGCGACGATGCGCTGGTGCGCCGGCTGGTGGAGGCGGCCGCCCTGCCAGAGGTGCTCGGGCGAGAGGTCGTGCAGGCGCTGCAGGAAGCGTGCGCCGCCGAATCGGTGGTGGTCTTCGTGCGACCGCCCGCCGGCGACATCCGGCTGATCGCCCACGCGGGCTGCGACCGCCACGCCGCGCGGGCGCTCTGCGGTGCGGCCGTCCGGGGCGCGGATTCCGGTCCGGGATCGTTGCTCGTCGAGCCGCTCGGCGGCGACGCCGACGGTCCCCGCTTCGCCATCCTGGCATCGGTCCGACCGTTGGGTCACTTCACCCTGCAGCGCTTTCGAACGCTCTGCGCCATCGCCCGGCAGGGCTTCGAGTTGTGCCAGGCGCGCGAACGCTCGCTCGCGCCGGCCTCGCCAAGCCCCGAGCGGACGCTCGAGCCTCTCTTCCCCGGGTTCATCTGCGCAAGCGCGGCGATGGCGCGCGTCACCGAGCAAATCCAGCGCCTCCAGGGCAACGACCTGACGGTGCTCATCACCGGCGAGAGCGGCACCGGGAAGGACCTGGTCGCGCGCGCCATCCACGGTGGCTCAACGCGCCACACCGGCGTGTTGCTGCCGTATAACTGCACGAGCGCGACACGCGATCTCGCCGACAGCCAGTTGTTCGGGCACCGGCGCGGCAGCTTCACCGGAGCGGTCTCGGATCAGCCGGGCGTTCTGCGGTCCGCTGCCGGCGGCACCATCTTCCTGGACGAGATCGGCGACCTGCCGCTCGACGTGCAGCCGAAGCTGCTGCGCTTTCTCGAGCAGGGCGAGATCCTGCCCGTGGGCGAAACACGGCCGCTGCGCGTGGACGTACGGGTCGTCGCGGCGACCAACGCCGACCTCGAACGGCGCGTCGGCGAGGGCCGCTTTCGGGAGGACCTGTTCTACCGGCTCAGCGTGATCCAGATCCACGTCCCGCCGCTTCGCGAGCGCGGGGAGGAGATTCCCCATCTCGCGTCGTACTTCCTGCGGGAGACCTGCGAGCGCCTGGGGAAACCCGACGTGCGGCTTGGCGCCGCCACGCTCGAGGTCTTCGACGAGTACAACTGGCCGGGCAACGTGCGCCAGTTGCGCAACGAGATCCAGCGCGCGGTCGCGATGGCGCCGGCCGGGGGCCGCATCGAGCCCGAGCACCTGTCGCGGCAGCTCGCGGGCTTCGCTGGCGCCGGTGAAGCGACCGAGCGAACGCGCGGGCGACAGGTGACGCTGGCCGGCGCGGTCGAGAAACTCGAGCGCGAAATGATCCGCTCCTCGCTCGAAAGAACATCCGGCAACGTGTCGCGGACGGCCAGGCTGCTGGGTCTGACTCGCCGGGGACTCTACCTGAAGCTCCGCAGGCTGGGCCTCGAGGCCCGCGCAGACTGACTACCTGGTATCCATCGAGCTTGACATCTGGGAATACAGTATACACTTCCCAGCCAGGCCTTCCGCAGGAGCTTACCAGTAAGCCAAACCGTATCAGTCAGTTATGACTCTGAAGTGCCAGCGACCCAGGCCGTAGGCCGCCCGGTCCGGATCTTGATACTGATAGCGGGTGGCTACTCGAGCCGGGGGGTTTGCATGGAGCATCATCTGCGACTCGTTCAAAGCGGTCACCCGCGGCGTGACCAGCGAGCGGGCCAGCGTCTGACGCTGCGTGTGCCGGGTCAGCTCGTCTGGAAGGACGCCCGCGGGGCGACCAGGCTGGCGCGGGTCATGACCCGGGACGTCAGCGATCTGGGCATCGCGGTCGACTGCCTCGACGGCAGCGCGATTCCCCTGTACCGCTTGGTCTACGTGCAGATCGATCGGTCGGCGCGCGAGCGCACCAACGAGTTGCCCGATCCGTTGCGGCGACCGGCGGTGCTCTCGGCGGTGTATCGCGTGGGACCGTCGCGAGAGTCCACCGGCACCCCCGGCAGCTACGCGCTCCGGCTGATGGTCGAGCCCGAGCGGGCGGCGGGCGCGGGCAAGGGGGGCGATCGGGCGCCCGCCGGCTCCGACCGATTCGTCCGGAGTGCGTAAGCGAATCGTCAGGTGACGCAAGATCCAGGCGTGAGGCAGTGATGAGTGCACCCGGTCTCGGGGAAACGATGCTGCAGGTCCAACGCTGGGATGCCGTGCGGGATGGGGTGCTCACGGCGAGTCGGCTGCGCCAGCGGTTCGAAGCGCAGGGACTCTGGGTCACCGAGTGCCGCTTTCCGCCCGGAACCACCCACCGATCCGCGCCCGCGGGACACGACGTGCTTCAGGTCGTGCTCACCGGCCTGCTCAAGATCACCATCACCAACGACAGCGAATCGACGATTCTCGGGGCCGGCGACGCGCTCTTCGTGCCGCGCGGGTCCGCCTGTCTCGTCGAGGTGGTCGGATCGACGCCGGTCGTTGCGTACGCCGCGGCCTTCCTGCCTCACGGCCCACAGCCGGGCCGCGCGTCGCGGCCGGAACTCCTCGAATCAATCCGGCGTTGAGTCAGGACTTCTTGATCGCGCTGAGCGCTTCGCGCGCATCGGTCGCGTAGAGGGACTGGGGAAACTCCTCCACAATGCGCGTGTAGGTTCGGGCCGCTTCGTCCGTCTTGCCGGCCCGCGCGTAGGCCCGCGCCAGTTGCAACAGAACGCCGTCGATCGGCAACCGGGTGTCCGCGACGGTCGAGACTGCCTGGTAGATCTCGATCGCCTTGTCCAGGCGGCCCGCGGTCTGGTGCACGTCGGCGAGCCCCAGCTTTGCCATCTGGGCGTAGATCCCGTTGCCGTCGCGCGTGACCACCTCCTGATACCGGCTCGCGGCTTCGTCCAGCCGTCCCAGTGCTGCCAGCGCGTTGGCGGCCTGATAGGCCGCCGTGGTCGCGGCCTTGCTGGAGGGGTACGTCTCGAGCACCGAAAGGTACTTCGGCAACGCCGCCTCGAGCCGGGCCCGTTCGGACGGGTAGGTCGTGGGCCCCGCCGCCGACTGGTTCTGCAAAGGCGCGTCGGGCGGCTGCGGCACGACCGGCGTCTCTGTCACGTTCATCGCCGTGGCCAACAACGCGTCCGCGTCGGCCGCCCGCCGGGCCTGCCAGAGATAATAGCCCGCCACCGCCACGATGACCGCCGCCACGGCGACGGCGGCGAGCGTGGCCTGGCGCGAGTGCCCGATCGTGAGCTCTCGCATCTCCCGGGCGAACTGAGCGATCGGGTTCTCTTTCAGATGGTGCCGTTCCGAGCGTTTCATGGTCTCGACCTGTTCGCCGTCTGCTTCGTCGTGAAGCGACTGTGAGTGTGGCGCGCCCGACTGGATTTGAACCAGTGGCCCCCGCCTTAGGAGGGCGGTGCTCTATCCCCTGAGCTACGGGCGCCTGGAAAAACAGTCTATTCTAGCGCACCTTCCGACCGCGGCATCCGTCGCGCGGGCGGCGCGCGGTTGACGCTCCCCGGGGGCCGTCCGTATAGTTCAGGTTCAGCGAGGCGACCGGAGACGATGTCCAGACCGCCGTTTGTGTGGGAGGTGCAAGTTCGCCGCGAGGTGCTCGAGGACGAACTCGCGAAGCTCCGCGAGCTGCCCTACAGCCTTTGGCGGGAGGTCGTCGCCTCGCCCGTCACCCGCTCAGTCACCGGCCGCGACAGCAAACCCTATCGCCTGAAGGTCACCGCGACCTGGGACGGGCGCGGCTCCGAGAACATCCGCGTGAACGTGACGCTGCAATCCTCGGCGCTGCATCGGTCGCTGCTCAACGAGAGCTTCGTCATCACGCCCGACAACCGCTTCATCGAGTGACGGCGCCAGCCGGTTCGTTCGGTCCCGCCAGCGCGTTAGTACGTCAGCACGGTGAACAGGCGCTCACCGGCCAGACGGGCTCGGCCGTTCAGATCCGCAAGCTCGATCAGAAACGCGATCGCGAGTACTTCACCGCCGAGCTGTCTGACGAGGTCGGCGGTGGCGCGAGCCGTCCCGCCCGTCGCCAGCAGGTCATCCACAATCAGCACCCGTTGCCCCCGCTCAACCGCGTCACTGTGGATCTCGAGACTGTCGGTGCCGTACTCCAGGCTGTAGGTCGCGCGAATCGTCTTCGACGGCAGCTTCCCGGCTTTGCGCACCGGAGCGAAGCCCGCGCCGATCCGATCGGCGACCGCCGCGCCAAGGATGAACCCCCGGCTCTCGACGCCCACGACGATGTCGATCGCCGTGTCGCGAAACGGCGTGGCCATCGCGTCGACCGCGGCGTGAAATCCAGCCGGGTCGCGCAACAACGTGGTGATGTCGTAGAAGAGAATGCCTGGCTTGGGGAAATCTGGAACGTGTCTGATTTTGGCTTTCAGCGCATCATTCACATCTGGTCTCCGTCACATCGCTCAAAACCGAATCGAGAACCCGCTGGCGTGGCCGGAAGGCGCGGCGGCCGCGACCTCGACGGCCTCCACGCGGGCGCCCGACGGCCCTCGTCGAATCGCCCGCTCGAACCGCTCGACGGCGTCGCGGTCTCCTTCGACGTAGGCTTCGACGCGCCCGTCCGGAAGATTCCTGGCCCAGCCGTGCAGCCCTTCGCGCGCCGCCGCGTCTTCGGTGAAGAACCGGAAGCCGACGCCCTG
Source organism: uncultured Vicinamibacterales bacterium (assembly GCA_964359235.1). Lineage (GTDB taxonomy): Bacteria > Acidobacteriota > Vicinamibacteria > Vicinamibacterales > JAHECP01 > CAYHSN01. The sequence continues at coordinate 10,441 of CAYHSN010000080.1, forward strand.
CACGCGCCCGCCGATCAGAAAGTGCCGCGCGATCACCACGCGGGGCCGATTATACCGGAGCGGTTGAGGGCGGCGCGCGCGC
>CAYHSN010000081.1:0-8761 GCA_964359235.1 uncultured Vicinamibacterales bacterium
GCCCGCGGGCGGAGCCCTTCGACGCCGCTCAGGGCAGGCAAGCTCCGCCCCTACGTGGAAATCGAATACGTCACCGTAATTGCGAAACGCGGTACTTAGGGGAGTACAGCGCCATCGAGCACAGAGGAGGCGTGATGGACAGGCGAGAATTCACGATCGTCGCGGTTGCCCTGGTGGTCGCGGTCGTCGCGGCCGCGCTCGCCCAGACGGGCGTCCCGCGCGCCCAGCCGCTGGTGGGCCTCATCCTGATCCTGGGTATCGCGTACGTCGCGTCCACCAATCGCCGCGCCATCGACTTCCGGACCGTGGCGTGGGGACTCGGCCTCCAGATCGTCTTCGCGCTCATCGTCCTCAAGACCCAGGCTGGGCAGTGGGTCTTTCAGAAGGCTGGTGAGGGCATCAACCGCCTCCTCGGATTCTCGGTGGCGGGCTCGTCGTTCGTGTTCGGCCCGCTGGGCTCGCGCCAGGTCTGGGCGAAGCTGATGACCGCGGCGCTCGGCGAGGAAGGCGCGCAGTACGCGATGATCTTCGCATTCCAGGTGCTGCCGACCATCATTTTCATCGCGGCGCTCTTTGCCATCCTGTATTACTTCGGGATCATGCAGCTCGTCGTGCAGTTCTTCGCCTGGGCGATGCGGCGGGTGATGCGCGCGAGCGGCGCCGAGTCGCTCAACGTGGCCGCCAGCATCTTCATGGGACAGACCGAGGCGCCCCTGACCATTCGCCCCTACCTGTCGGCGATGACGCAGTCCGAGTTGATGTGCGTGATGACGTCGGGCATGGCGCACATCTCGGGCGGCATCATGGCGGCGTACATCGCCTTCGGGATCGAGGCCAAGCACCTGCTCACCGCTGTCATCATGACGGCGCCGGGCACCATCATGATGGCCAAGATGTTCGTGCCCGAAACCGGCGCGCCCAAAACGATGGGCACCGTCAAGCTCCAGGTGGAGAAAACCGACGTCAACGTCATCGACGCGGCCGGACGCGGCACCGGCGACGGACTGCACCTCGCGATGAACGTCGCCGCGATGCTGATTTCGTTCCTCGCGCTGATCGCGGCGCTGAACGCCGGGCTGGGCCTGGCGGGCCTGAGCCTGGCGCAGATCTTCGGCTGGGTGTTCGCGCCTGTGGCCTGGGCCATGGGCGTGCCCTGGGCCGATGCGCCGACGATCGGCAACCTCCTCGGCACGCGCATGTCGATCAACGAGTTCGTCGCCTTCTCGCAGCTCGGCCCGCTCAAGGGATCGCTGGATCCGAAATCATTCACGATCGCGACGTTCGCGCTGTGCGGCTTCGCGAACTTCAGCTCGATCGGGATTCAGATCGGCGGCATCGGCGCGCTCGCGCCCGACCGGCGCCACGATCTCGCGCGCCTCGGATTGCGCGCGATGTTAGCCGGCACGCTGGCGAACTTCGTGACCGCGACGATCGCCGGGTTCCTGCTGTAGCAAGCATGCGTGCAATCGAGCAGCGTGCGCGAGGCCTCGCCCGCGTGACCGCGGCCGCGCTCGCCTGTGCCCTGTGCGCCTGCGGCGAGGGGCGCACGGACACGCAGACGGCGGCGCCACGGCCCGATGTCCTGCTTGTCACGATCGACACGTTGCGCGCCGACCGTGTCGGCGGCGCGCTCACGCCCGCCATCAACCTGCTCGGTTCACGCGGCATGCGCTTCTCGGCCGCGCGCACGGTCGCGCCCCTGACCCTGCCGGCGCACGTCAGTCTGATGACGGGCGTCTTCCCGCCCGTCCATCGAGTCAGGCTGAACGGCGTTCATCGGTTCGACGGGTCGCACCCCACGCTGGCGCAACTGTTTCGTGAAGTGGGCTACGACACGGCGGCCTTCGTCGGCGCGTTCGTCCTCGATCGACAGTTCGGGCTCAACATCGGGTTTGCCACGTACGACGACCAAGTGCCGCGCCATCCGGATGCGAGCCTCCGGCTGGAAGCCGAACGGCCAGCCACCGAGGTCGCCGATCGAGCGATCTCGTGGATCCAGGCCAGACAGGTCGCACGCGACCCGCGACCGTCCTTCCTGTGGGTCCACTTCTACGATCCGCACGCCCCGTACAATCCCCCACCCGAGGCGCGCGCGCAGGCGAATGGCGACGCCTACGGTGGAGAAGTCGCGTATGCGGATGCGCAGTTCGGCCGCCTGCTTTCGGCGGTGCGGAATGCTGGCCGCGAGGCCCGCACGCTCGTCGCCGTGATGGGCGACCACGGCGAAAGCCTGGGTGAGCACGGCGAACGGACGCACGGCATGCTGCTCTACGACGGCGCCTTGCGTATTCCGCTGGTCGTGGCCGGGCCGGGCGTGCCGGCTGGCGAGCGACGCCAGGTCGTCAGCCTGGTTGACGTCGCGCCAACCCTGTTGCGTCTGGCCGGGTTGGCCGTACCTGCCGGCATGCAAGGCATCGATCTGCTCGATGAGGCCGGGCGGCCGCACGAGGTCTACGCCGAAACGCAGTACCCGCGCGTGGCCGGATGGTCATCGCTGGCCGCGCTCGTTGAGCCGCGCTGGAAGCTCATTGTGGCGGACGGAGCGGAGGAAGAGCTGTACGACATCGAGCGGGACGCGGCCGAGCGAGATAACGTCGCCGTCAGCCAACCGGGCGCCGTCCGCGCGGCCCGGGCGCGTGTGTCCGAGATCACCGGGGCCGACCGGACGACCGCCGACACGCCGCTCAGCGCCGACGCCCGGGAACGCCTGCGCGCGTTGGGCTACGTCGCGCCCTCCACACCGCCGCGTCCGCCTGGCTACGCACGAAACCCCGCCCAGTCCATCGCCGCCTGGGTGGCGTTCGAGGAGGCATTCGCGAGGCTCAGTGCGGGACATCCGTCCGACGCGCTTCCCCTGCTGGCTCGGCTGGTTCGCGAGAACCCGGATGCCTCGGTGTTCGCGTCGACCTACGGGCATGCGCTGCTGGAGAGTGGTCGCTCCCAGGACTCGCTGGCCGTCTATCGTGCTGCCGTCCGCAAGTGGCCAGACGACAGCGTGCTCGTCCATGACCTGGCGGTCGCGGCACAGCGTGCCGGGCGGCCGACCGAGGCGATCCGCGCCGAGCAGGCGGCACTCGTCCTGGATGAGCGAAACGCGGCGGCCCACAATGGGCTCGGTCTCCTCCTGATCGAAGCGGGCCGGATCGACGAAGCGCGCAGGGCCTTCGACCGCGCCGTGACACTCGACGCGTCGAATGCCGAGTACTTCGTCAACCTCGGCAACGCACGACGCGCCGCCGGAGATGTTGCGGGTGCAGAGGTGGCGTACCAGAAGGCGCTCACGCTCGCGCCGTCCTCCGCCGATGCCCTCAACGGTCTCGGCGTCCTCCTCGTCCAGGCCGATCGACCGCTCGAGGGAATCCCGCTTTTTCAGCGGGCGCTCGAGCTGAACAGCGACCTGTGGGAGGCCCGCCTCAATCTCGGCATTGCGAATCAGGAGGCGGGGCGTGCGGATGCCGCCCGGGCGGCCTATCAGCAGGTGTTGCGGGCTCCGGCGCGCTTCGAGCGGGAGCGGCGCGCGGCTGCGACGCTGCTGCAGGCGCTGGACCGGAAACGTTAGCCGTCTCACCGTCGCCGGACCCGACTCTTCGGGTTCTTGAATCGGGGCGCGCGGTTTCTTGGATGACACGTCAAGTCTTCCCTCGAGCACCGCTCCCAATTTGTTGATTAGATTAAGATTAGTCGTTTTGGCCAGTCCGGCACAGTGGATGCTTCCCAGACAGGGTTTCACAAGGCGCGCGGTTCAACTGCGGTTCAACTGCGGTCCAAGGAGGCAGAGTCGATGCAGAGATTCTTCGTGACTTCGATCACGCTCCTGCTTAGCGGACTTCTGGCGACGCCAGTGTTCGCGCAGCAGACGACCGGAACCATCACCGGTCGGATCACCGACCCACAACGCGCGGCTGTCCCGGGGGTGACCGTCACCGCGACCAACACCGCGACGGGATTCACGCGGACAGTGGTGACCGACACTGAGGGCACCTATCGCCTCGCGGCGCTCCCGGTCGGCCTGTACGACATGACCGCCGAGCTGACGGGCTTCCAGACCATCGAGCGCAAGGAATTGATCGTCAACGTCGCCCAGACGATCGATGTCGACCTCCAGCTCCAGGTTGGCGCGGTGGCGGAGAGCATCACGGTGACCGGCGAGAGCCCGCTCATCGAGACCAGCAACTCCGCCGTCGGCGCGGTGGTTGATGTGAGGCGCATCGAGAGTTTGCCGCTGAACGGGCGCCAGTTCGCGAACCTGGCGGCGACGGTCCCCGGGGTGACCCTCGGGTTCCACTCCGACCCGACCAAGAGCACCCAGTACGCGCCGCAGATTGGCGGCGGCAACGGCCGCAACATCAACTACCAGATTGATGGTGGGGACAACAACGACGACACCGTGGGTGGGCTGCTTCAGCTCTTCCCGCTCGAAGCCATCCAGGAGTTCAACCTGGTGACCTCGCGCTACAAGGCCGAGTACGGCCGCAGCAACGGCGGCGTCATGAACATCGTGACCAAGAGCGGCACGAACCGGCAGGGCGGCTCGTGGTTCACCACGTTCCGCGATGATGCGATGGCGGTGCGGACCGAAACCGAGCGACTCAACGAGGCCGAGAAGCAGGACTACCGGCGCTGGCAGTACGGCGGGTCGGCCGGTGGGCCCATTGTGAAGGACAAGGCCCACTACTTCGCCGCCTTCGAGCGGACCCAGCAGGATACCCTGCAGGTCGTCTCGACCAGAGGCCTGTTCCCCGACCTCGACGGCACCTTTGCGACGCCGTACCGCGAGACGCTCGTCACGGGTAAGGTGACCTACACCCTCAACGCGAAGAACTTCCTGGCGATCCGGTACGGGCGGAACCAGAACTCGCAGCCCTACGGCGCGGATCCGTTGACGCCACCGTCGGGTTGGGGCGAGAGCAAGAACACGTTCAATTCGATCAACCTCAACCACAACTGGGTGGTGGGGACCTCCATGCTGAACGAGTTCATCTTCCAGTACGCGGACTTCGCCAACAACATCAGTGCCAACAGCAAGGATCCGACGCAGTCGTTTCCAAACGGCGTGTACATCGGCCAGAACCTCAACACGCCGCAGACCACGCAGCAGAAGAAGTGGCAGTTCCGCGACGACTTCTCCTGGTACATGGCGGGCAAGGGCGGCATCGGCCACTCGTTCAAGACCGGTGTCAACTTCATCAACGAGCCGCGTCTCTACATCACGTTCAACACGGGCACGAACGACTACTCCTACGGGCACCTCACGAATGACGTGGGTGGCCCGCTCCAGAGCGTCACCAAGAACGGCGGCGCCGCCGAAGCGAACATCCCACTTAAGCAGTTCGCGGCCTACATCCAGGACGACTGGCGCGTCAACGGCAAGTTGACCATCAACCTCGGTCTCCGCTTCGACGTGATCACGGGGTACCAGTTCGACCAGTCGAAGAACCCCAACTATGTGAAGGTGCAGGCAGCCGGCAAGGCCGGTCTGCTGACGGGCATCAAGGGTCTCGAGAACTTCGGTAAGGACCCGAAGGAGGACTGGAACAACTGGCAACCGCGTGTCGGCTTCGCCTACGACGTCTTCGACGACGGCAGAGACGTCATCCGCGGCGGCTGGGGCGTCTACCAGGACATGGGCTACACGAACGCGAATGGCCTGTTTGCGGCCATCGACGCGACCGGCATCGGGTCTGGCTCGGTCTTCAACGTCGACAACCCGGCGGGCATCAGGAACGCCGACGGCAGCTTTTACCGCGTTGGGCAGGCCATCTCGAACATCTCGAGCCAGAACCAGGCCGACCCGAACAGCCTGCCACTCGTCGGCCAGTTCGTGGATCCGAGGCTTGAGACGCCGTACACCACCCAACTGGCGTTCGGTTGGTCGCACGAGCTGACGACCAGCACCGTGCTCACGATGGACTACGTGTGGAACGAGGGCCACGATCTGAATACGCGGCCGCGTCTCAACACGCGGACGCCGGGCAGCCCGAGCGGGCCGCGGCGGCTCGCCTTCCTGGGACTGAACCCCAACGCGGCCGGCACGCGCGCGGCGACGAGCTTCGGCAGCAGCGACTACAAGGCGCTCATCTTCGGGATCAAGCGCCGCATGTACAAGGGCCTCGACTTCACCGGCACCTATACCTACGCCCATGCCAGGAGCGTCATCGGCACGGCCGGCGACGAGCTGAACTCGAACAACCTGCAGGATGCCAGGCTGCTGTACGACGACCCGAAGGTGAACGGGCCCACCTCACGCACCGACGCGCGGCACTCGGGCACGATCGCCGCGATCGTGCAGGCGCCGTGGGGCATCACCGTGTCGCCCTGGTTCATGTTCAGGTCGGCGCTGCCGGTGTCGATCATTGAAGGTACCGACAGGAACCTGAACGGTGAATTGAACGACATCCCTGATAAGGCCTATGCATTCGACGGCGTCGGCAACCCGGCGAAGGAGATTGGCACGTGCGAGACCTGGAACTGCGGCCGTGGCGCCAAGCGCACGCAGTTCAACCTCCGGGTGGCCAAGTCGTTCCGCCTGTGGGGATCGGCGCAACTCGAGGCCATCGGCGAGGTGTTCAACCTGTTCAACGCCAAGAACCCCGCCAGCTTCCTGACGCGCAGGCTCGTGGGCGGGGCGCCGAACCCCGACTTCCTCCAGCCGACCGAGTACGCCGGCGACTTCCAGAACGTCGAGCAGCGTGTGGGCCAGGTCGGCTTCCGCTTCTCGTTCTAGCTTCACCAGCAGAAAGCTGGCACGGGGTCCTGGGAGCGCGTCTCCCGGGACCCCGTTGTGTTCTTGGCTCCTCGCGATTCATGCTTTGCATGATGCGCGCGCCTCGTCCCCGCACCGTCTGGTGGTCTCTCGCGACCGTCGTTCTTGCGGCGGGACTCGTGGCGCTCGCGATGTGGCTGCGGCCGCGAAGCGCGCCTGCAAACACGGCCGCGCTCCCGGGTCCTGCCGTCGAGAACGTCGTGGTCGTGACGATCGACACCCTGCGGGCCGACCGTGTGGGCGCGTACGGCTGGCGCGCCGCCAAAACGCCGGTCATGGACGGCCTGACGAATCGGGGCGCGAAATTCGATCAAGCGTTCGCGACCGCTCCCATCACGCTGCCCTCACATGCGAGCCTGCTGACGGGCCTGTACCCGCCGGGCCACGGGGCTCGTCACAACAGCGTCCGCGTTCGCGACGGCGTCGTGACGTTCGCGAGCATGCTCGGCGCTCGCGGATGGGCCACCGGCGCGTTTGTCGGCGCCTTTCCTCTGGATCGCCGCTTCGGTCTCGACCAGGGGTTCGATCGCTACGGTGACCGGATGCCCCGGGGAGACGACGGACGCCCTCTAAACGAACGACCTGGCCGCGAGGTCGTCGACGAAGCCGTTGAATGGGTGCGGGGCCTCGGTGAGCGACGGTTCTTCCTCTGGGTCCACCTCTTCGAGCCGCACGCGCCCTATGTGCCGGACGAGCAACGCGGACCTCGAGGCTGGACGCTTCCCGCCGATGTGCGCTACGACGATGAAGTGGCGCGGGCCGACGAGCAGCTTGGCCGGCTGCTTGGGGAATTGAAGAATCGCGCCGCGTCGACGCTGATCATCCTGGCGGGTGATCACGGCGAAGCCTTTGGCGAGCACGGCGAAATCGGGCACAGCATCTTCCTCTACGACACGACGCTGCGGGTGCCACTGATCATCGCCGGTCCCGGCGTGAGGGCCGGTATGATCGTCAGCGACGAGGTCTCGCTCGTCGACATCTTCCCGACGCTCGTCGAATGGCTCGGCCTGCCGCGGCCAGACGTGGACGGAGTCAGCCTGGTCCCTCTTCTTCGAGCCGAAACGCTTCCGCCTCGCGACCTCTACGCCGAATCTTTCGCCCCGCTTCTCGACTTCGGCTGGGCGTCGCTGCGGTCGCTGCGTTCAGGCACGCTGAAGTACATCGCCGCGCCGAAGCCCGAGATGTACGACATCGAGCGGGATCCCGCGGAAGAGCAGAACCTGGTTGATCGACGCGCCGAGGAGGCTCGCGCGTTCGATCTGCGGGTTGTACGCTATTCGGGTCCGGAGTTGCCGGGCGGCACTCCGGGCGCCCGTCTGGATGCCGAAACGCGCTCGCGGCTGAACGCGCTCGGGTACGTGTCGGGAAACCCGGCGGGCGAGGCATCGGCGGAACGCCCGGATCCGAAGGACCGGCGCGAACTGGCCGCGCGCATCGCGTTGGTGACGTCCGGAGAGCTGAGGGGAGCGGCACTACGGGAGGCGCTCGAGGCGATCGTGGCCGACGATCCCAGGAACGGGCAGGCCCAGATGAGGCTGGGTTACGCGTGGGTCGACGAGGAGGAGTATCGCCAGGCCGAGCGGCACTTCCGCGCCGCGATTGCCTCCGGGACGCCGTCGGCCGATGCGTACCTCGGGCTCGGATTGTGTCTGGCGTCGACCGGGCGCGCGACCCACGCAATGGAGGTTCTCACCCAGGCGAGACAGGTTGAGCCTGGCAATCCCGTCGTGGAAGCCAATCTCGGAAGCCTCGCCCTTGAAGTCGGGCGCCTCGACGAGGGGATTGCGAGTCTCACGGCAGCGCTCCGGATCGACGCCGACTTTCATCAGGCCCGGTTCAACTTGGCGCGCGCCCTTGCCCGGGCCGGACGGCGCGAACAGGCCCGGGCCCAGGCACGTGAGCTGCTCGCGCGCCTCCCCGCGCGGGCCCCGCAGCGCGCTGAAGTGGAACGCCTCGCGCGCGCCCTGCGGTAAGGCTGTGCGCTGACGACCACGTCGA
>CAYHSN010000081.1:8861-10521 GCA_964359235.1 uncultured Vicinamibacterales bacterium
CGAAGGGATGCAGACGGGGCCGCTCGAGATCGTCGGTTCGGGCGTCAAGATCGACGCGGGGTGCATGTCGACGATCGAGGGGCTGTTTGCCGCGGGCGACTGCGCCGACCAGATGAAGATCGTGCACATTCCAGCTTCCGATGGCGATGGTCAGGGTCTGACGGCGCGTCTGAGCCAGATGTGAAGCGAACCTGCTGCTGTCCGGGTCCTGTAGAACTCAGGAGGTTTCGTGGAGCGCGAAGCGAGCGGGCACGCGGGGGGACGGAAGGAAGACGCCGCCGGCCGTCTCGAGCTGCGGCGATCGATGGGCCTGCTCCCGACGACCGCGCTGGTCGTCGGGACGATCATCGGCGCCTCGATTTTCGTGCAGCCGTCCGAAATCACGGCGCTCGTCCCCGACACGGCGGGCGTGCTCGCCGCCTGGACGATCGCCGGGCTGCTGACCCTGTTCGGCGCGCTGGTGTGCGCCGAGCTGGCGTCCGCGATGCCCCGGACGGGTGGCGTGTACGTGTTCCTGAACGAATCGTTCTCGCCCCTCGCCGGGTTCCTCTGGGGCTGGGCGATGTTCTGGATCATGCACTCGGGCATCATCGCGGCGATCGCCGTCGTCTTCGCTCGCTACACTGGCCACTTCGTGCCGGTCGGCGACACCGGTGTTCGCGTGATCGCGATCGGGGCCATCCTCGTCCTCTCGGCCATCAACTACCGCGGCGTCAAGCAGGGGAGCACCCTGCAGACCTTCTTCACCATCGGCAAGGTTGCCGCCATTTTCCTGATTGTCGCCGCCGGGTTCGTGCTCGGGTCGGCGCTTCCCGGCGAGGTGCAGCAGGGCGCGGTGCCGGCCGGCGACGGTCTGCCGCCGGTCGGCCCGCGCAACTTCATGCTGGCGCTGATTGCGGGGCTTTTTGCCTTCGGCGGCTGGCACATGGTGACGTACACGGCTGAAGAGACCATCAGACCCGAGCGCACGATCCCATTGGCGCTCATGATCGGCATCGCGGTGGTCACGGCCTGCTACGTCGCGCTGAACGCCGTGTACCTCTACGTGCTGCCGCTCGAGCAGGTGATCACGTCCACGCGGGTCGCGGCCGACGCGGCCGACGTGCTCGTCGGGCCGGGCGGTGCCGCGGCGATCTCGGGCCTCGTGTTGTTTTCAGCCTTCGGTGGCGTCAACGGCATCATCCTGGCGGGCCCGCGCGTCTACTACGCGATGGCCCAGGACGGCGTGCTGTTCCGGTGGGCCGCTGCGATCCACCCGCGGTTCCGCACGCCGCATCGGGCGATCGTGCTGCAGGCGATCTGGGCCTCGGTGCTGGTGTGGACCGGCACGTATCGCGAGATCTTCAGGCGCATCATCTTCACCGAGTGGATCTTCTTCGCCCTGATGGCCGTCGGGCTCGTGGTGCTGCGCCGGCGTCCCGACTACGCGCCGCAGTACCGCATCTGGGGGCATCCGATCGTTCCCGCTGTCTTCGTGATCTCGGCGGCCGCCATCGTCGTCAACCGCATGATCTCGGAGCCGCTCGAGAGTGTCATCGGCCTGGCGCTGCTGGCGGCCGGCGTGCCGATCTATTACGTGTGGTGCCGGCGCCGGTGAGTCACGTCGGCTCGTGGCGGCTCGAGCGTGCGACCGTGCCACGACGGTGCCGAACGACGAGAT
>CAYHSN010000082.1:0-10417 GCA_964359235.1 uncultured Vicinamibacterales bacterium
GCCTCGCGAAGGCGCCCGGAGCTTCACGCGAAGGCGGAAGGTCCGCCTCTACCCGGATGATCGCGATCCGGACGATCGGTCGTCTCCGTCTTCGAGCACGCGGCGCACGGCCTCGAGCGTCGCGTCCACGTGCTCGTCGGTGTGCGCGAGCGAGGCGACCGAGTGCAGCGCGGCCGAGGGACTGAGGTAGACGCCGCGCCGGAAGAGCGCGAGCGCGAAGCGCTGGAACCGGGCGCGGTCCACGTACGCGCAGAACTCGCGATAGTCACGGATGGCCGGACGATCGGTGAAGAAGATCTGCAGCATGGGCCCGACGTGCTGGACGATGGCCGGCGTGCGCGTCTCGGCGAAGATGGCGCGCAACCCGGCCACGAGCCGGTCGGCGATGCGCCGCAGGTGCGCGAACGCCGCGCCGCCATCGGCGCTCAGGATGCGCAGGCTCGCGCGCGCCGCGGCCAGCCCGACGCGCGACGCGTTCTGCGTGCCGTAGTGCAGCACGCCGCCCCACCTGAACGCGTCCATGATCTCCGCGCGTCCGCCGATCGCCGCCACCGGGAGCCCCGCGCCGAGCGCCTTGCCGAACGTCGAGATGTCCGGCGCGAGCCCGTACAGCTCCTGGCATCCGCCCGGCGCGACGCGGAAACCGGTCACCGTTTCGTCGAGGACGAACAGCGCGCCGTGTTCCCGCGCGAGCCGCTGCACGCCGTCGAGATAGCCGGGCTCGGGCACAATCACGCCCGTGTTCGCCATCACGCCCTCGGTCATGACCGCCGCGACCTGGCCGCGGTGCCCGTCGAGCGCGCGTTCGAGCGCGGCGAGATCGTTCCAGGGCACGACGATCGTGTCGTCGAGCGCGTGGCGGTTGAGGCCGGAGCTTTCGGCGATACGCACGGGATCGCGCGGGTGCCCGAGCGAGGCCGGCGCGTGCGGGTGCGCGTTGACGAGAACCTCGTCGAACCAGCCGTGGTAGTGGCCCTCGAACTTGATGAACTTCGGCCGGCCCGTGAACCCGCGCGCGAGGCGAAGGGCCGCCATCGCGGCCTCGGTGCCCGTGTTGGCGAAGCGCACGCGCTCGGCGCCTGGCACCATCCGCTGGATCAGCTCCGCGACTTCGATCTCGATCTCGGTCGCCGCCGCGAAGAGCGTCCCCGTCGTCGCGGCCTGCGCCACGGCGACCGCGATGTCCGGATGCGCGTGGCCGAGCGGCAGCGCGCCGTAGGCCATCATCCAGTCGATGTAGCGGTTGCCGTCGACGTCGAAGAGGTACGCGCCCTCGCCGCGCGCGATAAAGAGAGGATACGCGCCGTAGTTGGCGGGTCCGCGCGAGGGCGAGCTGCCGCCCTCGACGAGCACGCGGACGGCGCGGTCGAAGAGCGCTTTGGAGTTCTCGGTTGAGTAGCCCATGACCCTGAGCACGTCATGACGTAGCGCGCGACTTCAGTCGCGCCTGCAGGCCGGACTGAAGTCCGGCGCTACGGCGGCTTTCCGTAGTGTCCGGCTTCACCCGGACCCGGCACCGTCCGCCTACAGGCGGACACGACCACTCACCCGGTCGATGTCCACGCCCGCGCGCCGCGCGTACTCGCGGAACCGCGCGATCAGTTCCTGCGCGCGCGCCTCGGCGTCGTCCGGCGCGATCCGCGCGCCATCATATCCCAGCACGTCGCGCATGACACGCGCGTCCTCGTCGCAGACGACGACCGTGCCGTCGGGCTCGATGCGTTCGATGCCGTCCCAGCGCTGCGCCCGCTCGTTGATCGCCACGGCCTCATCCAACGACAGCCCGTCGATCGGCGCCGGCGTCACGCCGTCGCGGCTCACCAGCACCGGATAGCCGCCCGGCAGTCCACGCGGCGCGGGCGCGTGCAGGCGCACCGGCCTCTCCGACGCCAGCGCGCGGACGAGCCGCACGGTGCTCGCGGCCGTCAGGAAGTGCCAGGCGGGGGTCGGAGGCAGTGGATACGGCGCGAACAGCAGGCGGCCGGCGTCCACCTCGCGCGTCACGTCCCGGCCTTCGCACTCCACGCGCAGGAAGTACGGCGGGGGCCCACCCTCCGCTCCGGCGTACACGAACCGTTCGAGCGCGTGATGCGCGACGAGCGTCACCGTCACCCCGGCCGGTCCGACGCCGAGTTGTTCAGCGGCGAGCAACCGCACCTTCGGTTCGATCTCGTCGAGGTTGCCGATCCCGCACGTCGGCGCGAGGCCCCGGCGCCCGAGCACGCAGTTGACGACATCGGGATACGGCGCCGTGAGCGTCACGCCGCGGTAGCCGGCCTTCGCGAGCGCGGTCATCAACTTCAACGTCGGCGCCAGGTGCACCGGCAGCCACGCGCCGAACCGCGCGCGGCCGAGCGCGGCGGCCTCCGCCTCCGGCAACAGCTCCGCCAGCCACCACGTCTGCATCGTGGCGGTCGACAGGATGACGCCGGGCCGCACGCGGTCGACGAGCGCGGCCACGGCCGCGGCATCGTTGACATCGAGCGGCGCGAACTCGAGTACGGGCGCGCGTCCCTCGGTCGCCACCCCCACGCGCGCGAGGTTCACGCGCGCCCGGCCGCGCTCGACATGTCGCGTCGCGGCGACGATGCGGGTGAAGGTGTGGTCGCGGGCGACGAGCTCGAGGATGATGCCCCCGAGATGGCCGAGGCCGACGAGGAGGAGCGTGTCGTTCACTGGATCACCCATCGATGCCGGCGCCCTCGTCCCACGTCCCGGTCGAGCCGCGTGAGGCCCTCGGCGCGGCACGCCTCGAGGGCCTGCTCGAACTCAGCCGGCGTCGGCGGCCGCGCGATCTCCGGAGAGCGGCACGCGTGGCCGCACGGGCGGTATTGATCCATCAGGTTCACATACGTGTTCGGCGAGATCTCGCGCGCGAGGAACCGCATCACCTCGGGCGTGCCCGCGAGATCGTGCGGCATCACCAGGTGCCGCACGAGCAGGCCGCGCACCGCGACCCCGTCCGCGTCCGCCACGAGGTCCCCGACCTGCCGGTGCATCTCCCGGACCGCCGCCCGCACCACATCAGGATAATCCGGCGCGCCGAGATAGCGCGCAGCCGCGGCCGAGTCGAAGAACTTGATATCGGGCATGTAGAGATCGACGACCCCATCGAGCCACTGCAGCGACGACACGAGATCGTATCCGCCCGTGTTGTAGACGATCGGGATCGACAGTCCGCGATCGGCCGCGTCGAGCAGGCCCGCGAGGATCTGCGCGATCATGTGCGACGGCGTCACCAGATTGATGTTGTGGCACCCGCGCGCCTGCAGGTCCAGCATCATGGCGCCCAGCTCGCGCTCCGACACCGGCGAGCCCAGGCGCTCGTGGCTCACCTCCCAGTTCTGGCAGAACACGCAGTGCAGGTTGCACGAGGTGAAGAAGATCGTGCCCGACCCACACGATCCCGTGAGGGGCGCCTCCTCGCCGAAGTGCGGGCCGTACGACGAGACGACCGGCCGCGCGTCGGTGCGGCAGTGTCCCTCGAGCGACTCGAAGCGGTTCACGTGGCATGCGCGCGGGCACAGCGCGCAGTCGGCGAGCGCCTTGCGCGCGGCCTCGACCCGCGCGGCGAGCTCACCGCTCCGGTGCAGCGCGAGATAGGACGGACTGGGCGACATTAGAAGGAACGAGCGACGAGGAACGAGTAGACCGGCCCTTCAGGGCCGGCGTCGCGAGTACGACATAGCGCCGAACTTCAGTTCGGCCAAGCCGGCGCGACTGAAGTCGCGCGCTACGTCGATCTTGGCAAAGAACCCAGCGCCCCCTCCAACAATCGCTCGATCGCCGCCACGTGCGACCCGCGCCAGTAGAGTCGCCCGCAGCCTCGGCACCGATGGAACTCCTGGTGCGCTTCACGCGTTCGCGCCGGCAGGTGATTGGCCACCTCCGCCTTCGCCACCGGCCGGATACACGCTCACCCGATCCCCCTCGCGCACCCGTTGCATGAACCCGGCTGGCTCACTATTGATCAGAATGAGATCCACCTCGGTATGCGGCACCCCGAGGGCCCCGATGAAATCCTTGACGGCCCCGGGCGCGCCGACCGCGCGCTCGATCGGGCGACATCGCTCCTCCGGTGGCAGAAAGTCGTTCAGTTCCGCGTAGAATCGACAGAACGCCCGTTTGAGCGACGTGTCGCGCGAAGCGGAGTGGGGCAAAGGGGCCCCACGAGCGACGCGCCTGGCGGGGTGCAGGGGACCCCGCCATGCTGAGTAAGGAGACCCCATGGAGCTGACGCTCGTCCCGATCTCGATACCCGATGGGGCGAACATCATCATCGGGCAGAGCCACTTCATCAAGACGGCCGAAGACCTCTACGAGGTGATGGTCACGACCGTCCCCCAGGCGACGTTCGGCCTGGCGTTCAACGAAGCCTCGGGCGCGCGGCTCGTGCGAACCGAAGGCAACGACGACGGCCTCGTGAGGGCCGCGACCGAGGCGGCGCTGGCCATCGGCGCCGGCCACACCTTCGTGCTCTTCCTGCGGAACGCCTATCCCCTCAACGTCCTCGACCGCGTCAAGGGCTGCGCCGAAGTGTGCCACGTCTATTGTGCCACCGCGAACCCGCTGCAGGCGGTCGTGTGCGAGAGCCCGCAGGGTCGTGGCCTCCTGGGCGTCATCGACGGCCAGTCGCCCCTTGGGGTCGAGCGCGACGCCGACCGCCAGTGGCGCAAAGACTTCCTTCGGAAAATCGGGTACAAACGTTGAGGCGAGTTTTCACGTCTTATCCAAGGAAGCGCCCCCGGCTTCCCTGGCATGGAACCTGACTGGAGCGGCCGCCCATGAAGCTGCGGACCCGTTTGATCATCGCCTTTCTGCTGCTCTCCGTGCTGCCCCTGACGGCGGTCACGGTCTACTCGTACTACTCGTCGCGCCGCGCGTTCGAGCGTGCGGTCGAGACGGAGACCGACGCGCTCGCCGCCGAACTGGGCCAGCGCATGGAGCTCGTCACGGCCGACCTCGAGCAGCGCGTCGATCGCCTGTGGGACATGCCCGTGCGGACGGCCAGGGCGGACGGCGAGGCCAGGGGGGCCGAACCGCGCGTGCCCGCCGCGCCGGGGATGGGCGACGTCGCGGTCTTCCTGGGCCAGGCCGCGAGCTTCCTCGATCGCGTCGAGTTCACGCCCGTCGCGGAGGCCGCGTCCGCGCCACGCGTCCCCGCCCCGGCGCCCCGCGGTGGGCGCCCGGCGCCTCCCACCCCGCCGGCGCCCAACGCCCAACACCGAGCGCCCCTGCCGCCGGCCGCGCCCATCGTCATCGATCTTCGCGAGATCCTGGCGAAGGCCGCGCAAAACGATCCGGACGCACGGAAGGCCGCCGAACAGGCGCGCAAGTTCATCGAGCAGTTGCAATTGAAGGCCGGGCCGGTCGCCCAGCTCGGCATGCAGGCCGCGGCCGTCGGGCTCCGGATCGGCGCCGCCGAGCTGAACCGGATCGCGCAGGAGAAAGCGCGCGCCGCGAGCGAGAAGAAGCGGACGATGAAGCTCAAGGGAAGCTGGGTGGACATGCCGATCCACCGTGATGGCGCGGTGGTGGCCAACGTCAACGCGCAGCTGAACCTGAAGCAGATCCTGAACACGGTGCTCTCGATGTCGCGTCGCGAGCAGGGCGAGATCGCCTTCGCCATCGACGCCGAGAACCAGATCTACACGCCGAAACCGGCGGATCGCGCACACCTCGAGGCGCTCGCCCTCACCGGCCAGTCCGGCATGGTGCACACCGACCAGCCGTGGGTGGTCGTCAAGAAGCAGGACACCTCGGGCGTGACGTTCGGCATCGCGCGCCCGATCGGCGCGTCGCTCGCCGAGATCCGGCGCGCGTCGGCGCGCAACCTCGGCCTCGGGCTCTTCGTCATCGTCATCGCGCTCATCGGCATCGTCCCGATGTCCGCGCACATGACGCGCGACCTGTCGAGGCTGACCGCGGGCGTGCGCGCCCTGGCGCGCGGCGACCTGAACGCGCGGGTGCCCGTGACGTCGTCCGACGAGTTCGGCGAGCTGGCGAAAGCGTTCAACCAGATGACGTACGACCTCGCCGAGCACCAGAAGCTCGTTGTCGATCAGGAGCGCCTGCACCGGGAGCTCGAGCTGTGCCGGCAGATCCAGAACGAGATGCTGCCGCACGAACCGCTCCGGCTCGGTCTGACCGAGGTGAAAGGCGTGTCGATCCCGGCGCGCGAGGTGGGCGGCGATTTCTTCAACTACTTCCTGCTGCCAGGCGGGGAGATCGCGCTCCTCGTGGGCGACGTCTCGGGCAAGGGTGTGGGCGCGGCGCTCCTCATGGCGAACATCCAGGCGACGCTGCGCGCGCGGCTGCCGCTCGAGGACGACCTGGCGAAGCTGGCCGACCTGATCGATCGCGAGATCGACGCGAACACGCCGCGTGGCGTGTTCCTCACGCTCTTCGTCGGCATCCTCGATACGCAGCGGATGACGCTGCGCTACGTGAACGCCGGCCACAACCCGCAGTTCGTGCTGCGCGGCTCTGGCCAGCTCGAGCGCATGCCGGGCACGGGCCTCCCGATCGGGATGTTCTCCGGGCACGGCTACACGGAACGCTCGCTCGCGCTCGCCGACAACGACCTGCTGTTCTTCTACACGGACGGCATGGTGGAGGCCGAGAACGAATCGGGCGATCTCTTCGGCGCCGATCGGCTCGAGGCGCTGCTCGTCCGCGCGCACAACGACGGTCTGGACGATCTGCTCACCGAGGTCGAAGCGACGGTCAAGGCCTTCCGCGGCGCGTCCGAGCCGTTCGACGATGCGACGATGATGGCGCTCAGGCTGCGCGGCGGCGAACCCGCGCGCGCGTGAAACGACATCGCACGAAGACACGAAAGAGCACACCGATCCTTCATGCCTTCGTGCCTTCGTGGCTTCGTGGCTTCCCGGGTTTTCGTGTCGTCGGCCGATCACCTGCGGCGAAATCTGTATCCGCGCGCGCGAGCCCGCGCGCCGATCACAGATCTCAGGCCTCGGCGACAGATCTGTAACCGGCGAGTCCCGTCGCGCGACACCTCGCTGCCATCGCGCGCGTCAACCCGCCGGTTTTGCGGGCGTTCTCGCGCGATCGGCCGGCGCCGCCGCTGGACCGCCAGTTGCTCTCGTTCGAATGCTTCAGGCGGCCGTGTGCCCGCCCGGCCCGGCCGGATCTCAGGTGAGCGTGCTCGACCTCTCCCACATCGCCATCGCCGGTGCCGGGTTCCGGGACGGCCTCGGTGAACGACTGCTCGGCTTCGATCGCAGCGGCGGCGCGACGCTCGAGCTCCTGCGCGTGCGCCCGGAGCTGGCCGTCTTCGGGCCCGCGCTCGTCGAGCGCGTCAACCGTCTCGCCGAGTTCACCGATCGCCGCTTCGCGACGCTGCGCGGCGTGGCGCGCGACCCGGCGACCGGCCGCCCGCTCGTCGTGTCGGAGCACGTCGAAGGCGAGCGGCTCTCCGAGGTGCTCGAGCGCGCGCAGGCGCGCCATCTCATCCCCGACATCACCGTCGCGCTCCACATCGTCGTGCACGCGCTCCAGGCGCTGGCGGCGCTCGATCGCGCCTGCAAGACCGCGCACGGCGCGCTCGGACTCGAGCGCATGATCGTCACGCCGCGCGGACGCCTCGTGGTGGCCGATCACGCGCTCGCGCCGATCCTGCCGAAACTCGGATTCAGCCACAGCTTCCTGTGGCGCGAGCTGCGCGTCGCCATGCCGGCCAAGCCCGTGCCGGCGCGCTTCGACGCGCGAGCCGACATCGCGCAGGCCGCCGTGATGCTCGTCGCGTGGACAATCGGGCGTCCCCTGCTGGACGATGAGTATCCGGGCCGGTTGGCCCCGCTGGCGGACGAAGTGCGCGAGGTCGCGCGCATTCGCGGCGGCGACGAGATGGCCGACGCCGTGGGCGGATGGCTCGGCCTGGCGCTGCCGACCTCGCGACGCCCTTCCGGATTCGGCGACGCCGCCGAGGCGCGATTCGAGCTGGAACGCGCGCTGCCGAAGGAGCCGGGTCTCGTGGGTTCGCGCGAAGACCTGCACGCGTTTCTCGAGCACATCGCCGCGCCCGACAGCGGCGTCATGCCGCTCGTCGAAGCCGCGCGCGATCCCGAGCCGGGGCCCGTCATCGTCGCGCCGCCGCCGGTTCCGTCTGTTCCCGAGGCGACGGAGGAGATCGGTGATGAGATCGCGATCGGTGTGGACACCGACCTGCCGCTCGAGCCGGAGAGGGAAGCTCCGGCAGAGCCCGCGGTGGAGCTCGTCGCAGCGCCGGAATCGACGGCGGCGATCGAACCGCCGATCCGGCCTGAACCAGAGGCCGGCCCGACGCTGACGTTCGATGCGGAAGCCGTCGCCGACGCGTCCGCATCGTTTGCCGAAGCGTTCGACGAGGCAGTGACGATTGCGGAGCGGGAAGTCCCTCTGAAGCCGGACACGACCGAAGTCGCGGAGATCGCTGGCGCCCCGTCCTTGCCGGACACGACCGAGATCACGGAGACACCCGATGCCGGTGGTGTCCGCCTTCAGGCGGACCTCGTGGAAGCCGCCGAGATCACCGAGCCGGTCGCGCCTGAACCGGAACCTGTGTCGGAGCCCGAGCCAGAGCCAGTCGCAAAGTTCAGTATCTTCCCCGACTTCGCGGTACCGCCTCCCGAACCGCCCCCACCGCCGCCCGCGCCCGAACCGCCGGCTCACGCCGTGCCGATGCCGGACCCGTCGCCGACACCGTCGCCGCGGCCGCGCCTCATCAGCGACGTGGATCTCTCGACACTGCCAGACTGGATGGTGAAACCGGACGAAGCGGCCGACGCGCCCGCGCCGCCGGCCTCACCCGCGCCGCCGCCCGCGACCGCGCGGTCGATCTGGCCCGACACGGACGAAGTGCCGGTGCGCGGGGGGACGCTGTTCGGATCCGCCGAGGCGGACGCGACCGACCACGGCGAGGGCGCCGCGGACGCGAGAACCCGGCGCCGCGCGCGCCAGATCGTGGAAGCCGCGCTCGGAAAGCACGAGGACGCGCCGCCACCCGTCCAGGAGATCGCGCCGGAGCCGGAATCCGAAATCGAGGTCGCGGCCGATGACACGCGCATTCGATCCCGGCGCGTCGTGGCGATCGCCGCCGCGGTGCTGCTCGTGGCCGCCGCCACGATCATCGGCGTGCAGTGGCTGGGTGCACGGACGCGGCCGGGCACCGTCGTGATCGACTCGACGCCCGACGGCAGCGAGGTGCTCATCGACGGGCAGCCGAGCGGCACGACGCCCATCACGCTCAAGCTGAATCCCGGCCAGCACACACTCGAGCTGCGGCGCCGCAATCGCACCCGCACGTTCACGCTCAGCGTCGCGCCCGGCGCCGAAGTCACGCAGAGCCTCGACTGGGGCAAGGCCGTCGACACCGGCGCGCTTCGCGTGACCTCCGAACCCGACGGCGCGCGCGTCAGCGTCGACGGCCAGCCGCGCGGTGAGACGCCGTTCGACGCATCCGATCTCGCCGTCGGCCGCCACACCGTCGTGGTCCAGAGCGACGCGGGCTCGGTGACGAATCAGGTGCGCATCACGGTCAACGAGACCACGACGCTGCACGTGCCGCTGTTCGCGGGCTGGCTGGCGATCTTCTCGCCGGTCGAGCTGAAGATCCTCGAGGGCGGCCGCCTGATCGGCACCTCGAGCGGCGAGCGCCTTATGGTGCCGCCCGGGCTCCACGAGCTGGAGCTGGTGAACGACGAGCTCGGCTATCGATCCACCGAAGTGCTGACCGTGAAACCGGGCGAGACGGCGTCGCTCTCAGTCGAGCCGAAGGGACAGGTGAACCTCAACGCCATCCCTTGGGCCGAAGTGTTCGTCGACGGCGAGAAGATCGGCGAGACGCCGATGGCGAACGTGCCGGTCACAATCGGCACGCGCGAGTTCGTCTTCAGGCACCCCGAGCTCGGCGAGCGGCGGATGACGGCCGTCGTCACGATGAAGGAGACGACGCACGTCAACGTGGATCTGACGAAGCAGTAGTCGAACAGGTACTCGAACGTCTGCCCGACCTTCAGTCCCAGGTCATCGATCATCGTCCTTGCTGCGTTGAACCGGCGCCCTGACGGCTCGAAGGACAATGGCGCCACGTACTCTTTCGGCTGGGGCACAACCGGCCCTCGGCGTCGTGGCGCCTTCGGGAAGTAGAACGAGTACAGGTGTTCGTCGTACCGATCGAACGCCGCGAAGATCGCGTCGTGAAGCTCCCCGAGCGTCTGGTCGCCGCGCATCGCAATCCCGCGCCAGATGCGCCTCGCCCCTTTCAGGGCGACCTTGAAGACGTACTCATTGCCGGAGCTCGCCTTGGCCATGATGTGCCTATGAGTGCGGCTAACGGCTCGGCGCTCAGCCGCGAGCCGCGCGTGACGACCGTCGCGACTTGGCTTTCCGCCGAGCGCGGCTCGTCGGCTGCAGC
>CAYHSN010000083.1:0-10321 GCA_964359235.1 uncultured Vicinamibacterales bacterium
CGTCAAGATCGACGTCGAGGACGATGGCCGCGTCAACGTGGCGTCGAACGACGGGGAGTCGGCGAAGAAGGCGATCTCCATCATCGAGGAGCTGACCGCCACGCCCGAGCTCAACAAGACCTACATGGGCCGGGTGGAGCGCATCACCGACTTCGGCGCGTTCGTCGAGATCATGCCGGGCGTCGACGGTCTGCTGCACGTGTCGGAGATCGCGCACTACCGCGTGAAGGACGTGCGGGACGAGCTCAAGGAAGGCGATCAAGTGCTCGTCAAGGTGATCAACATCGACCCGTCCGGCAAGGTCCGGCTGAGCCGGAAGGCGCTGCTGGAGCCTGGTCCCGATGCGGCGGCAGGCGGTGGCCCGTCGGGCGGGGGCCACGATCGGGGTCCTGGCCACGGCCACGACCATGGCGGCGACCGGCCGCCTCGGCGTGATCGCGAACACGCCCGCCGCGGCTGAGCCGCGACGGCAACCACCGGGCTGCGCCGAGCGTCTGTACTGATGCCGATGGTCCCTTCAAGAAACGGCCGCACGTCGGTTTCATGGCTGCTCGTGGCGGCGACCGCGGCGCTCCTGAGCGCCGCGGCGTTCGCCCGGCCGGAACCGCGGCCGGCGCAGGAACAGGGCAAGCCGCGCGAGTTCGCGGTGTCGGCCCGGCGCTACAGCTTCACGCCCGTCCGCCTCGAGGTCCGGCAGAACGACCTCGTGAAGATCCGCTTCACGGCCGAAGACATCGCGCACAGCTTCACGGTCGACGCGTACCGCATCGCGAAACGCGCGGGCGAGGGCCAGACCGTGACCTTCGAGTTCCGCGCCGATCGGACCGGCACGTTCCCCTACTACTGCAATCTCGCCATCGACGACGGCTGCCAGCAGATGCGCGGCGAGCTCGTCGTGAATCCCAAGTAACGCACGCCTCCCGGCCTGCCCGTGTCGGACGTGTCACCGTCGTGGCACGGGTCTGATCTGTGCCACAGCGCGGCTGCGCCACAACCAAAAAGAGAGAGGCGCATCCGCGCTAGGCGGCGGGCCGCGGGCCCGCCGCATCTAGTAATACAAACCCTCACGAAATTCTTGTCAGGAAAACAACATTTCACGGGTTTGTATTACATGGCGACGGCAACCCTGAAGGGCTGCGCTACGTCGACGCTCGACTCGACGCCGCCGCGATGCGCTCGCGGGTAGGCGGGTGCGTGTGGAAGAAGATCCGAACCAGGCGCGACGGCTCTTCCTCGGCCAAGTTCTGCGCGGCCAGGCGCCGCATCACCGAGATGAACGCCGCCGGGCGCCCGGTGAGCGCGAGCGCGAACCGATCGGCGAGGCGCTCTTGCCGCCGCGACAGCGCGTTGGCCAGCGGGCGTTGGAGCACCGAGAGGCCGCCCATCGCAAGCAGGAGGATTGGCAGGCCCGTGACGTCGGCAGGACTCGTGAGGCTTGCGGCCGATCCGAACACGCGCAGCGCACGATCGGCCACGAACAACCCCGCGAAGATGAGCGCGGTTTCGTACGCGATGCTGCGCCAGATGTCGTAGCGCACGTGATGCCCGAGCTCGTGGGCGAGGACGGCTTCGATCTCCTCATCCGAGTACTCGGCCAGGAGCGTGTCGGACACGAGAATCCGGCGGGTGCGCCCGAGCCCGACGAGCGCCGCGTTCGCCCGCCGCGTCCGCTCCCCGAGCTGCCACTCGTACACGCCGACGATGCGGCTGCCCGCGCGCCCGGCGAGGCTCTTGAGCCGCGCGCGGAGCAGGTCGCGATCGAGCGGCCGCAGGTGGTAGAAGATCGGCAGCAGGACGACCGGCGCCAGGTGCGCGAGCGCGACCGTCGTCAGCGAGAAGATCGCGCCCGCCGGGATCCACCAATCCGCCGGACGGCTCCGCAGCAGGCCGTAGAGCACGGCGGACCCGCCGAGCCCGAA
Organism: uncultured Vicinamibacterales bacterium; assembly: GCA_964359235.1. Lineage (GTDB taxonomy): Bacteria > Acidobacteriota > Vicinamibacteria > Vicinamibacterales > JAHECP01 > CAYHSN01. The sequence continues at coordinate 1,920 of CAYHSN010000083.1, forward strand.
CACCCACCCCAGCATCACCGCTTTCGCGTGATCGACGGCCCACACAGAAAAGCTCTCGCGTGACAGCCCGTAGCGCCGCTCGAGCAGAAAGCCGCGATAGAAGGCGGCCGGCAGCGTCACGAGTTCGTGCAGGCCGACCAGGAGCGTGACGTACACGCCGACGACGATCCACGGCCAGGTGGGGCCGGGTCCCGCGAGCGCTCCCGCCGCCTGCTCCGACAGGCCGCGCAGCGAGACGGACGCGCGCGTGGCGACGAGCCCGGTGAGCAGCACGGCGGCGGCGGCGGCCGACAGGAGGCCGGCGCGTCGTCTCAGCCGGTGGTAGCGGGCGGATTTGTCTTCGTTCACTCCGCGGAGAGCTCAGCGCTCAGTCGTAGCGCCGGTCTTCAGACCGGCCCCCGGCGCGACCGTAGCGCCAGACTTCAGTTCGGCCTGATGGCGCGACTGAAGTCGCGCGCTACGTCGATTGACTGCAATCTGCAATCTGCAATTCCACATGGATCCGGGCATCAGTTGAACTGCACCGAGATGAGCTTCGAGACGCCGGGCTCCTCCATCGTCACGCCGTACAACCGATCGGCGATCTCCATCGTCTTCCGGTTGTGCGTGATGAGGACGAACTGGGTGTGATCCTGCATGCCTTGCAGCATCTCGACGAAGCGGCCGATGTTGGCGTCGTCGAGCGGCGCGTCGATCTCGTCGAGCAGACAGAAGGGGCTCGGGCGGTACTTGAAGAGCGCGAACATGAGCGCCATCGCCGTGAGCGCCTTCTCGCCGCCGGAGAGCAGTTGCACGTTCTGCAGGCGCTTGCCGGGCGGCTGGGCGATGATGTCGATGCCGCTCTCGAGCTGGTCCGTCTCGTCGATCAGGATCAGACCGGCGCGGCCGCCGCCAAAGAGCGTCGCGAACGTCTGCTGGAAGTGCTGGTTGATGACGGTGAACGCCTCGTGGAAGCGCTCCTTCGTCGTCTTCTCGATCCGCTTGATCGCGTCGCCGGTCGCGGCGATGGCGTCGATGAGGTCCTTGCGCTGCGTCGTCAGGAACGCATGGCGCGACTCGAGCTCGTCGAACTGCTCGATCGCCATCATGTTGACGGGGCCGAGACGGTCGACCTTGGCGCGAAGCCTGGCGACCATCTCTTCGGCCGTCGCCGGGGCGGTGGCCAAGACCGTCTCATCCGGCGTGTCCTCCTCGCCTTCGACCTCTTCGTCGGTCTCCGGCTCGGCGGCGACCGCGGCGCGCTCGGCCTCGAGCGTGCCGTCCTGCTCCATGCGCTCGACCTCGGTGGCCACGTCGTCGAGTGAGGTCTGCGTCAGCTCGAGGCACGACTCGGCCAGGTGGGTGAGGTCCGCCTCTGCCGTCGCGCGCGTCACGTCGAGATGGCTGACGTCCGCCCGCACGGTCTCGAGCGCGCGCCTGGCGTCCCGAATGACGTGGTCCTGGGCCTCGAACCGCTCGCGCAACGACGCGCAGAGATCCTCGGTCGCGCGTACCTCGTCGCGCAAGGCGTCGAACGCCCGCAGCTCCGCGTCGAGCTGCCGCTCCGACACGGCGATGTTGTCGATGAGCTCCTGCCGCCGCGCGCCCGCCCGGCGTTCGTCTTCGACGCGCGCCGCGATCCGTTCTTCGAGATCGCGCGCCGCGTCCTCGAGCCGGCGCACGTCGGCGCCAAGACCCGCCGCGCGCTCCACGAGCGCCGCGTGGGCGGCCTTGACCTCGCCGGCGCGGGCGCCGTGCGCGGTAATGGCCTCGCGCGCGGCGAACAACCGGCGCTGCGCCGCCGTGAACCGCTCGTCGGCCTCGCGCTGCTCCACCTCGAGCCGCTGGATCGACGCAGACGCCTCCGCCTGCCGCGTCTCCAGCGCCCGGCGTTCCTCGTCCGCACTCCGCCGCTCGCCCTCGACCAGCTCGCGCTTGCGCGCCACGCGCTCGGCCTCTTCCCCGGCGCCGCTCAGCCGCAGCTCGAATCCGACGATGGCCTTCTCGTGCTCGTGCGTGTCGGCCTGAAGGGCGGCAATGGCCGACTCGGCGTCGGCGATCACCGCGTCGAGCAACGCCAGCTCGCCGGTGATGCGCACGACTGCGGCTTCCTGCTCCGCGGCCCTCGCGCGCAGGTCCTTGATCTCGCGCTTGGTCGCCAGAATGCCGCGCGCCTCGCCGCGAGCGCCGCCCTCGACGAGGTGCGGCCCGTGGAAGACCTCGCCCGCCAGCGTCGCGATGGGCGCGGCGGAGGTGCCGGAGGCCGAGGCGGCATCGGCGAACGACTCGGCGATCCACGCCTCGCCGATCGCATCGGCGATGGCGCGGGCGTAGGGCCCCGTGACCTGCACGACCGACGTCATCGGTACCAGCCCGGCCGGCGCCGGTCCGCGCGATGAGACCACCTCAGCGCCACCCTCGACGACGAGGAATCCGCAGCGCCCCGCGTTGCGCTCGCGCACGAACTCGAGGCCGGCGGCCGCGTGCTCGTACCGGGCGACGACCACGTGCTGCAGCAGGTCGCCGAGACAGGCCTCGACCGCGCGCTCGCAGCGGCGATCGACTTCCAGGCAGTCGGCAACCGAGCCGAGCTGATTGATGCCGCTGTTCGACTCGGCCAGGATGAGCCGGGCGGCGTCGCCGTACTCCGCGCGCGCCGCGTCAAGTTCCTCGAGCGACGCGAGGCGCGCCCTCACGGCGGCGAGATCCTGTTCGGCGGCGCGGCACTCCGGGGCGAGCGCGTCCCGGCGCTCGCGCGCCGCGGCCAGCTCCGCTTCCCGCGCGGCCGAGGTCCTGCGCGTCGCTTCCATCGCGCCGCGCGCCGCGTTCAGGGCCTGCGACGCGGCCTGCCGCTCCCCGGCGGCGCGATCGGCCTCGACCTGCAGGTCCCGGGTCTCCAGGTCGAGTTTGGAGATCTCGTCGGCAATGCGCCCGCGCTGGTCCGTCGCATGCTCGACCGCGTGGCGGAGCGCCGTCGCGGCGTTGAGCGCGGAGAAGACCTCGCTGCGCGCGGCCTCGACATCGCCCTCGAGGCCCTCGAGCTCCCGCTGAGCCGTCTGGTAAGCCGACTCGGTCTCGTCGAGCGCGCGCGCCGCCTCTTCGCGCTCGGCATCGGCCCGCGCGACCGCCTCGCGCCGCGCCTCGAGCTCGAGCCGCACCGGATCGCGCCGCGTCACGAGCCCCCGCACTTCGGCGTCCAGTTCGCTCGCCGTCGTCGCGAGCGAGGCGACCTGCTGTCGATCGAAGGCGACCTGCTGCTGCAGCCGACCGATCTCGAGCTCGCGGGCGTGCGCCGCTTCGCGCGCGTTCGTGGCGCGCGTCTCGGCTTCCGTGAGCTCGATGCGGAGCCGTTCCAGCGTCGATTCGACCTCCGCCAGCCGTGCGGCCGCCGCCGACTCGCGCTCCCGCGCGTCGGCCAGCTTCGCGCGCGCCGATTCGATCGCCTGCGCGAGCACACGGTACCGCCGCGCGAAGGCGACCTTCTCCCAGCGCCGCAGCTCCTCGCGCAGCCGGCGGTGCCGGCGGGCCTTCGCCGCCTGGCGCTTGAGCGCGTTCCGCTGCTTCTCGACCTCGAAGACCACGTCGTCGATGCGCGTCAGGTTCTGCCGCGCGGCCTCGAGCTTCAGCTCAGCCGCCCGGCGGCGGCTCTTGTACTTCGTGACGCCCGCCGCTTCTTCGATGAGATTGCGCCGCTCGGTCGGCCGCGAGGTGAGGATCTGACCGATCTTGCCCTGCTCGATGACCGCGTAGCCCTTCACGCCCAGGCCCGCGTCCATGAGCAGATCGTGCACGTCGCGCAGCCGCACGACCTCGCCGTCGATCAGATACTCGCTCTCGCCCGATCGGTACAATCGCCGTCCGACCTCGACATCGCGCACGATGGCCGGCGTCGCGTCCAGATCGAACTCGTCGGCTGCCCGGCGCACGGCCTCGTCCACGACGTCCGGCGCCACAGCCACCGCCGTGTCGATCTCCGCCGCCGGCTCGACGAGGACGATCCGGTCCTCACGGCTGAGGTTCCCGTCGGCGGCGCCGTGGCCGTCCCCGTTGCCCGAACGGCCAGACCCGAACAACCGAGCCGGCACCGCGGAGGTGACACCCGTCAGCTTGAGCTTCACCTCAGCGGCTGCGGTCGGCTTGCGCGCGTCGCTGCCACCGAAGATGAGGTCCTCCATCCGATCGCCGCGCAGGCTGCGCGCGCTTTGCTCGCCCAGCACCCACGTAATGGCATCGACCAGATTGCTCTTGCCGCACCCGTTCGGGCCGACAATCGCCGTCACGCCCCTGTCGAAGGCCAGTTCGGCGCGCTCAGGGAAGCTTTTGAATCCGTTCAGTTCGAGGCGTTGCAGCCGCATGGATGCTGTCCGTACAGAAAGAGAGCCGCCTGGTCTCGGTCCGACCAACCTCGACGCACAAGCGGCTGGGAGCGCTTCGAAAACGGCGAACGGCACCCGCGACCGGCGTCACAGCCGGTGTTGGACGCCACGCGCGACACCTCAAGGACCGAGTGCCGGCCTCTCACCTCGCTCCGGGCAAGGTGGCCCCGTAGGCCGGCGTTTGGCCGTCAGTGTAACAGGGCCCATTTCTGGGGGCAAGAGCAATCCTCACCACAAAATGTTGAGAAATCGGCGGATCCACTTCGTCCGCTGAACGGGCTCAACGAGGTTGTCCGTCGCCGCCCCGCCCCCGCGTCGCCCTGCTCTGTGCCATCTGGGTGAGCCGCTCGGCTTCGGCGAACAACCCGAGCGCCACCTGCGCCTGTGGATCCTGTCCGATCAGGTTCCTCCGCGCTTCATCCACGCCGAAGAGCGCCAGGTCGATCTGGTAGCGGATCATGGCGCGGACAAACGGCACATCCCTCGCGAAATCCGCCTCCTCCACCTTGAATCCTTCGCGCTTCAGAAACGCCTTGAAGTCCTCGGCCATCGCGTCGGTGACGGTGAACCCGCGCGCGACGACCTGACGGTTTTGCGCCTGCCCCGCGATGCGCGTGTCGCCGTCGGCCGAGTATCGCTCCGCGTAACGCTCGAACGCCTGTCGCGCGTACAGGATGCGGCCGGAGCGCGTGGGATCGAAACCCTCGACCGGCCCCGCGACGAGACGGTCCGGCTCGATGCCGCCGCCGCCGAACACCTTGCGGCCGGTGTCGGTGTACTTCAGGTCGGCATCGTTGCGCAGGGCTCGGGCCTGCTCCTGGTCCTTGAGCGCGTAGGTGAAATACTCGTCGAACGATCCATCCCATGGCCGCTGGATCAGCCGGCCGCTCGGCGTGTAGTAGCGGCCCGTCGTCAGCGCCAGCCCCGCGCCGCCGCTGATGCGGTAGACCGACTGGACGAGCGCCTTGCCGAACGTGCGCTCGCCGACGATCAGCCCGCGGTCGTGATCCTGGATCGCGCCAGCCACGATCTCGGATGCGCTCGCGCTGTTACGGTTCACGAGGACGACGAGCGGCAAATCGATGGACTCGCTGGCTTCGGTCGCGCGATAGTCCTGGTCGGAGTTCGGCACGCGCCCACGGGTGTAGACCACCATCTGGCCGCGCGCGAGGAACCGGTTGGCCACTTTGATGGCCTGATCGAGCGGGCCCCCGGGGTTGTCGCGCAGGTCGAGCACGAGGCGTTTCATGCCCTGCGCGCGCAGCTTCTGGAGCGCATCGCCGAGCTCGCGGTTGCTCGTCTCGGAGAAATCACCCAGCCGGATGTAGCCGCGCTCACCGTCAATCATGAACGCGCCGCGCACGGTCGGGATGTTGATCTCGTCGCGCTCGACCTCCAGGTCGATGAGGCCTTCGTAACCCGAGCGGCGGATCCCGATCTTGACCGTCGTGCCCTTCTCGCCTCGCAGCTCGCGCACGGCCTTGTCGCTCGTCCAGCCCTTGGCGTCCTGCCCACTGACGCGGGCGATGACGTCGCCGCGGCGGATGCCCTTGCGGTACGCCGGGGATCCTTCGAAGAGCTGCATCACCGTGATATCGCCGTCGACCACGACGATGCTGATGCCCAGTCCGTAGTAGCGGCCTTCCTGCCGCTCGCGAAGCTGAGCGTAGGTGCGGGGGTCCATGAAGCTCGAATGCGGATCGAGCGTCTTCAGCATGCCGTCGATGGCGCCGTAGACGAGCCGCGTCGAATCCACCGGCTCCACGTACTCACTCTCGATCGCGGCAAGCGCAGACGTGAACACGCGGTACTCGCGCGCCACCTGGTCCTCGTCGGCGAGCGCGGTGCGGCCCAACAGGCCGCCCACGACAGCGGACAGGAGCACGGCGATGACGGCGACCGAGAGCGACCGGAATGTACGCATGATCTGCATGCTAGCAGATAACCCCTACGCGGGCAACGAGTTCCAGTCGCGAGGCCGCGGGCCCGCTTGACCCGCCAGGAACCGCGTTTCTATAATGCATTCAGTCACTTGCGGCACATGCCCGGCGGCCGTACGGTCGCCGGCCGGATGCAGGTTGAGCCGAGGCCGGGCCGCCACACGGCGCGGCGCGGCGAGGCTCAGGGGAGGGTCACCATGTTCGGTCCGATCGGCATGCCGGAGCTCATCATCATCCTCGTCATCGCCCTCATCATCTTCGGTCCGCGCAAGCTGCCGGAGCTGGGCCGCTCGATCGGCCGCAGCTTGGCCGAGTTCAAGCGCGCCTCGAACGAGTTGCGCCACACGCTCGACGATGAGATTCGGGTCGAGCAGCAACAGCGGACTTCGACATCGACACCCGCGACCGAGGACGGCGCCATTCCCCGCGACTCGAGTCCCGGCGCGTAGAGCGGCATGCGCGCCGATCCCGGGCCCGCCGCGGCCCTCGACGAAATACCCGCTGACACGACGCCGGGCCGGTCGCTCCTCGCGAAGCTGGACGCGTTTCGCCGGCCGTTCCTGCGCATCGTGATCGCCCTTTTGCTCGGCTTCCTCCTCGCGTTCGCGTTTGCCACGCGCATTCGCGACGTCATCATGAAACCCCTCGCGCGCGTGCTGCCCGACGGAAGCCGGTTGATCTACACCCAGACGGCCGAGGGGTTCATGCTGAACCTCAAAATCGCGGCGCTGGTCGGCCTCATCCTGGCGAGCCCGTACCTGCTGTGGCAGGTGTGGCGGCTCCTGGTCCCCGTGCTGTCGCGACGCGCGCGGCGGCGGGCGTTGGCGTTCGTGTTCTTCGCCACGCTGCTGTTCCTCGCGGGCGCTTCGTTCGCCCACTTCGTGGTGTTCCCGTGGGTCTGGACCTTTCTGGCCAGCTTCGCGACGAGCTACATGCAGTTCATGCCGGCGATCGCGCCGACCTTCTCGCTTTATGTGAAGATCGTCCTGGCGCTCGGGCTCACCTTCCAGATGCCGGTCGTCGTGTTCTTTCTCGCGCGCCTGGGTGTCGTGACGCACCGGACGCTGATCCACTACGGCCGTTACGCCGTGCTCGTGGCCTTCATCGTCGGGGCCGTCGTGACGCCGCCTGACATCGTGTCGCAGGTCCTGCTGGCGGCCCCGCTCGTCGGCTTGTACGGACTGGCGATCGGCATTGCCTGGCTGTGTGCGCCCAGCAAGCGCGACGCCTGAAGGAGAGAGGATTCAACGCCGTGTGGATGAAGAGGCCCGATCGCGATCCGGAGGCCAGGATGTCGTTTCTGGAACATCTGGACGAGCTGCGCACGCGGCTCATGGTCTCGGCGATCGCGCTCTTCGCGGGCTTTCTCGTGGCGCTGATATTCATCCGCTACGTGTTCGACTTCATCATGCTTCCGCTCCAGCAGGCGCTGCCGCCCGGCGGACGCCTTATCTACACGGAACCTGCCGAGGCTTTTCTGCTTCGGCTGAAGATCGCGGCGCTCATCGGCGCGGTCCTCGCCGCGCCGGTGGTGCTCTGGCAGCTCTGGGTCTTCGTCGCGCCGGGCCTCTACGCGAACGAGCGGCGGTACGTGCTGCCCTTCGTGATCTTCGCGAGCGCCTTTTTCTTCGGCGGCGCCGCGTTCTCGCACTACGTCTTGTTTCCGCTGGCCTGGCGGTTTTTCGCCAGTTTCGGGTCCGACTATGTCGAGTTCCTGCCGCGCATCCAGCCCGTCTTCTCGCTGTACGCGAAGCTCATGCTGGGGCTGGGCCTGGTGTTCCAGATGCCCACGCTCGTGCTCTTCCTGGCCCGCATCGGTGTCGTCACGCCGGGCATGCTGGCGCGGCAGTTCAAGTACGCGGTGCTCGCCATCTTCATCATCGCGGCCGTGATTACGCCCGGGCCGGACATCGTGTCCCAGTTGCTGGTCGCTGGTCCCATGCTGATACTCTACGGATTGAGCATCGGGATCGCCTGGGTGTTCGGCAAGCGGCGGAAGGGTGAGGCCTGAGGACTAAATCAGCCCGTCTTTTTAACCCCTAATGCGTCAAGACCGGAGAGGGCTTGCGAGCGGAAGAGCCGCACCGGCGGCGGCTGGCGCTCGGCT
>CAYHSN010000084.1:0-9041 GCA_964359235.1 uncultured Vicinamibacterales bacterium
GTTCTTGAGGTTGTTCGCGCGCGCGCCGCGAATCACGACCTCGCCGCAAACGGCCGGACGCCGCACCGGCGGCGTCTCGATGGTCCGCTCGCCCCGGAGGTACATGCCGGTGAGCGACCCGTGCCCATCGGCGGCCAGCTCCGCCGGCGGCCCCTGGAAGATCACGTGCCCGCCGTGCTCGCCCGCGCCGGGGCCAAGATCGATGACGTAGTCGGCCGTGCGGATGGTCTCCTCGTCGTGCTCCACCACGACGACGGTGTTGCCCAGATCGCGCAGCCGGACGAGCATCGCGAGCAGTTTCCGGTTGTCGCGCTGGTGGAGTCCAATCGACGGCTCATCGAGCACGTAGAGGACGCCTGTCAGGTTCGATCCGATCTGCGTGGCCAGCCGGATGCGCTGTCCTTCTCCAGCCGAGAGCGTCGCCGCGCTCCGGCCCAGCGTCAGATACCCCACGCCGACATCGTTCAGGAAGCGCAGCCGGTCCAGGATTTCCCGCAGAATACGGCGCGCAATGAGGTCCTCGCGCGGCGTGAGGTCCAGCGACTCGAACACCCCGAGTGCCGCGGCGACGGGCAGATCCACGTACTCCGAGATCGTCCGGCCCTTGATCTTCACCGCGCGGCTCTGCGGCCGCAGACGCTGGCCATTGCAGCCCGCGCACGCGCGCAGCGAGCGATAGGGTTCGAGGTTCTCCTGGTCGATCCAGTTGCCGTGCTCGTACCGCCGGCGCAGATTCGGAACCAGGCCTTCGAATCCACGGCCGAACGGGTCCCCTGAGCCCGCGGCGCCGGCTCCGCGCGCCGCGCGCGGAGCCCCGGTTTTCGATCCCCGGCTGGACGCGCTCGAGCCGTACATGACGAGGTCGCGGTGCTTCCGCGGCAGTCTGGCGTACGGAATCGCCAGATCGATTCCGAAAGTCAGGCTCAGGCCGGAGAGCGCCTCGCGCACGAGCTTCTTGTCGCCGCGGGCCCACGGTTCGATGGCGCCGTCGGCGAGCGGTTTCGACTCGTCGGGCACGATGCGCGCGGGATCGAAGTCGTACACCAGACCGAGGCCGTGGCAGTCCGGACAGGCGCCGTGAGGCGAGTTGAAGGAAAACGCGCGGGGGGTCATCTCGGGCATGCTCACGCCGCAGGAGGTGCACGCGAGCCGCCGCGAGAACAACTGATCGCCGCCGTCGTACGTGTTGATGATGACGACGTCGTTCGCCAGATTCAGGGCGAGTTCGACCGACTCGCTGAGCCGGCGTTCGACATCACCCTTGAGGACCAGGCGATCGATCAGCACTTCGACCGAGTGGTTGCGCCGCCGATCGAGGCGAAGGTCCTCTTCCAGCGAGTGGAACTGGCCGTCGACGCGGACCTTCGTGAACCCCTTCCCCCGGAGCGCCGCCAGCTCTTTCCTGAACTCGCCCTTGCGACCCCGCACGATCGGCGCGAGCACGTTGATGCGCTCCTCCGGCGGGTTGACGAGCACCATGTCGACGATGCGCTCGAGCGTCTGCGACGCGATCTCGCGGCCGCAGAGGTGACAGTGCGGCACGCCGATGTTGGCGAAGAGCAGCCTCAGGTAATCATAGATCTCGGTGACCGTGCCGACGGTCGACCGCGGATTCGACGCGGTGGTCTTCTGTTCGATGGCGATCGCCGGCGAGAGGCCGTCGATGAGATCGCCGTCCGGCTTCTCCATCTGCTCGAGGAACTGCCGGTCGTACGCCGACAGCGATTCCACGTACCGGCGCTGCCCCTCGGCGTACAGCGTGTCGAAGGCGAGCGACGACTTGCCCGAACCCGACAGCCCGGTGATCACGACGAGCCGGTCGCGCGGAATGTCGACGTCGATGTTCTTCAGGTTGTGAACGCGGGCGCCTCGCACCGCGATGACGTCGTGGCTCATACGCTCTGCCGCGGCTTTTTCCCGAAGTCCAAACGCTCATGCTATCACGAGAGCAATTGTTTAGCGCCTCTCGATGGTTAACGCTAAACAATTACTAGACAGGCGGGATCAGCCGATGACACCGTCCGACCGCAAACGGGCGCGGGCGCCAGGGTCGAAGCCCGCCTGCTCGAGGACAAGGTCGGTGTGGGCGCCGAGGACGGGCGGCTCCCCGGGCGCCGGAGGCTCCGGCGGGTCGAGCGCCACCGCGGGATCGGTGGCCACCCGGATCGGGCTGCGGATGACGGTGGCGCCGCGCGCCGGCAGCACCGCGCGGCGGGCGGCGATGTGCGGATCGGCGAGCGCCTCAGCCACCGTGTTGACCGGCACCAGGCACGCTTCGACGTCCGCGAAGAGGCGCAGCCACTCGTCGCGCGACCGGGAGGCGATGATGGACTGCACCTCGCTCAGCAGGCGCGCCTGCGCGTCCCCGGTCGCGTGTTGCAGCGGGATCAAGTCGGAACGGCCGATGCCGGCGCAGAACTCCGCCCAGAACTTCGGCTCGAGCGCCCCGAGCGCGAGATACCGGCCGTCGGCGGTGCGGTACACGTTGTAGCAGGCCTCGCGCCCGGTGATCGGGAGATCGGCCGCGTCGAACTCGCCGCCTTGCACCAGCCAGCGCGCCGCCGGGAACGCCAGCCACGACAGCGCCCCCTCGTGCATCGAGATATCGATGGTCGAGCCCTGGCCGGTGCGCGCCTGCGCGAACAATGCCGCGAGGATCCCGGCGACGGCGCTCATCGCGCCGCCGCCGACATCCGCGATCAACATGCGCGGCATGCGCGGCGGATCGTCGGGCGAGGTTCGATCGAGCGCGAGCAGACCCGCGAGCGCCACGAAGTTGATGTCGTGGCCGGGGCGATCGGCGTACGGCCCGGTCTGGCCGAAGCCGGTGATCGCGCAGTGGATCAGGCGCGGATGCCGCGTGCGGAGGCTGACAGCGTCGAGGCCGAGGCGCCGCGCGGTCTTCGGCCTGAAGCTCTCCACGAGCACGTCGGCCTTCGCGGCGAGCGCGTCGAGGACGTCGCGCGCGCCCGGCGCCCGCAGGTCCAGCGTGACGCTCCGCTTGTCGCGATTGAAGAGACGATCGTAGACGCCGCGGCCGTTCACGGCCGGCGGCATGTGTCGGAGCGGGTCACCGCCGCGCGGGTCCTCGACCTTGATCACGTCGGCGCCAAGATCGGCCAGCGCGAGCGTACAGATCGCGCCCGGCAGCAGCCGCGTCAGATCAAGGGCCGTGACGCCGAGAAGGGGCTGCGACACGGGACCACCTCAGGCGCCGGTCGCGCGAAGCCGGCTGTGACGGTAGCCGTAGAAGACGTAGATGAGCAGGCCGATCGCCAGCCAGAGGCCGAAGCGCTCCCAGGCCTGGCGCGGCAGGCCTCTCATGATGAAGAGGCACGCGGCCGCGCTCAGCAGTGAGACGGGCCAGACACACGGCACCCTGAACGGCCGCGGACGATCGGGATCCTTATAGCGCAGCACCAGGACGCCGATCGACACCAGCGCGAACGCGAAGAGCGTGCCGATGTTGGTGAGATCGTAGGTCTCCGCGGCATCGCCAACGAGGGAGGCGAGCGCCACCGCGATCCCGGTGACGAGCGTGGTCATGTACGGGATGCGGTGCACCGGATCGACGCGCGCCGCCCATTGCGGCAGCAGGCCGTCACGCGCCATCGCAAAGAAGATTCTCGGCTGGCCGTACTGAAAGACCAGGAGCACGGCCGACATCGAGACGGTGGCGCCCAGGGCCACGATCCAGCCCACGCGCCCGTACCCGGCGATCTGCAGCGCGTGCGTCAGCGGATCGGCCACGGCCAGCTCCGTGTAGGGCACCATGCCAGTCAGCACCGCGCCGACGATCACGTAGATGACCGTGCAGATGGCGAGCCCGCCGAGAATACCGATCGGCAGGTTGCGCTGTGGGTCGCGCGTCTCCTCCGCCGCGGTGGAGATCGCGTCGAAGCCGATGTAGGCGAAGAACACGATGGCGGCACCCTGGTGGATGCCCGTGAAGCCGTTCGGCGCGAACGGCCGGTAGTGGTCCGCGTTGATGTGCGTCGCGCCGACCACGATGAAGAGCCCCAGTGCGAGCAGCTTGATCACGACCATGACGTTGTTGGCCGTTGCGCTCTCGCGCGCCCCGCGGAGCAACAGCCACGTGATGAGCATCACGATGCCGAACGCCGGGGCGTTGATCAGGATGGGTATGCCCGCGATCCGCGGCGCCGCGTCGAGGAGACCATGCACGGCCGGATCGGCGCTGAGCAGGGCCGTTCGGTACCCGGTCGTCAGCCAGAACGGCAGGTTGACGCCGAAGCCCCGAACGAGCGTGTGGAAGTAGTCGCCCCACGAGATGGCCACCGCGACGTTCCCGACCGCGTACTCGAGGATGAGATCCCAGCCGATGATCCAGGCGACGAGCTCTCCGAGCGTGGCGTAGGAGTAGGCATACGCGCTGCCGGCCTGCGGGATCATCGCCGCGAGCTCGGCGTAGCACAGCCCCGCGAGCGCGCAGACCGCGCCGAGCAGCAGAAAGGAGAACACCAGCGCCGGTCCCGCGCCGGTTCGGATCACGTGGCCGGCCGAGTCGACCTGTCCCGCGGCCGCGGTCCCGATCGCGCCGAAGATACCGGCGCCGATGACCGCGCCGATCGCCAGCATGATGAGGTCCCCGGCGCCGAGCGAGCGCTTCAGAGAGTTCGGTGACTCCCCTTCTACGACGAGATCAGAGATGGACTTCCGCTGGAAGAGCTGCAAGTCGACTCCTAGTAACTGTTTAGCGGGCTGCCCCGGCCGACCCGCTAAACAGTTACGCGTGAACTTCACGCGCCGCGCACGGGAACGTCGAGCCGATACACGGCGTCGTTCGAGGCCACCACCAGTCCGCCGGCCGGATCGAACGCCACACCGACGAGCCCGGTGCCCGCCAGCACATGTTCGGTCGCCGGCGCCGGCTGATCCACGCGCAGGCGATAGAGGCCGCTCGCGCCGGCCAGCGCTTCCACGACGTACAGGAGACCCTCACGATCGAACGCCAGCCCCTGCGGCCGGCCGAACCCGGAGCAGACGGTCGACACGGTTCCGTCGGACGCGATTCGGTACACCGCGTCATGGGACGACAGCGTGGGCGCGGTGACGTACACATGCCCGTCGGGCCCGAAGGTGAGGTGGTAGGCCGCGACGCTCGAGGGCAGCGTCGCGACGACACGAGTCTGGCGATCGGGCGTCACGCGCAGGATCGAACCGGACCGATCGCCGACATACAGATCGCCGTCGGGACCGAATGCGAGACCGCAAGGCACGCCCAGATCGGCGGCGAATACCTCCGCGTCGCCGTTGGGCCGGAGCCGGTACACGGTGCCCTCGAACCGGCTCGACACGTACAAACGGCCGTCCGGATCCATCGCGAGCGAGGTCGGATTCAGAATCTCCGCAGGCAAGGCCTCGCGCGCACCATCCCGCTGCACGCGGAAGAGCGACACCGGCACGCGTTCGCCCCGGCTGCCGCTGAAGGTGACGTACAGAATGCCGTGACGATCGAAGACCGGGCTGTCGACCTGGTGCAGACCCTTCGCGACAACCGATCCGATCTCGACGAAAGCGGTCTCGCCTGGAACGTCATCGACGCGAACCGGGGTACGGCCGCCGTCGAGCCCCGAAGGGACGATCACGCCGAGCTCGCTCGGGGACGCATGGACGAGGCGCGCCTCGAGCGGACCGATGCGGACGACCGGCAGGGCCGGCGCGTCGATCGGGAAGCCCGAGCCGAGGATCGCGAGACGGCCGCCCTCGATGGCCCAGAGCGGGCGAATTCCGGACAGGCGTGCGGACTGTGAGGCAGATGGCACAGGAGAGGTCGCTGGCGCCGAGCCGACGCCCGGACTACGAATCGTCCAGCTCGACGTTCCAGTACAGGTAGTCGCGCCAGCTCTCGGGCGCGTTCCGCAGCCCGATCGTAATCCGGATCGCCGGGACGCGCTCGGGGCGCCGCGGCGAACGAACCAGGTGCATCCTCGCTTCCCCGGGCGTGCGTCCTCCCTTGCGGCGATTGCACGTGATGCAACTGGTGACGATGTTCTCCCAGTCTTTGCGGCCGCCCTGCGCCACAGGCATGACGTGGTCGAACGTCAGCTCCGACGTCGAGAACATGTCACCGCAGTACTGGCAGCGGTGATCGTCGCGCGCGTAGATGTTGGCCCTCGAGAACGGCACGTAGTCGAATCGCCGCTTGATCCTGATGTAACGGAGCAGCCGGATGACCGAGGGCAGCTTGAAGCTGATCGAGACCGACCGGATTTCGCGATCGTAGACGGAGATGACCTCCACCTTGCCCTGACACCACAGCGTCACGGCTTTGCGCCAGTGGACCACCTTGAGCGGCTCGTACGTGGCGTTGAGGAGGAGCGTGTGCTCCATAGGTGGCTCATTGTGACCGATGGCCTCTGGGACTGTCAAGCAGTGGAGCGCTCTAAGACCATTCCTGCCAGTGGCTTACGGCGAGCGCTCACCCGGCAGCTTCCACACGCGGACCGACGCGCGCCGCGCCGTGCACCGAGCGCCGCGACGAACCGATAGATTGTCAGATGCGCGCGAGATCTCAACTGGTGCTCGTGGCGCTGATGGCGGCTGCCAGCGCGGCCTGTGCCACGTCGGGCGCTGTGCCCCGGCCGTTTCCCACTCCCGCCGGCCGCGGCGCGGAGCCGTCGTCTCGCCCGGCCCGCCCGGGCGGATACGGGGTCACGGGCACGGCGCTCGCGCTGCGCGGCACGCCCTACCGCGACGGCGGCGCGGATCCGGCCGGCTTCGACTGCTCCGGGTTCGTGCAGTACGTGTTCGCCCAACACGCCGTCGCGCTGCCACACGCTGTCAGCGAGCAATACCGGATCGGCCGTCCGGTCCCGCCGGCCGATCTGACGCCTGGCGACCTCATCTTCTTCACGACGGTTGCGCCCGGGGCGTCGCACGTCGGCATCGCGATCGGCGGTGACGAGTTCGTACACGCGCCGAGCAGCCGGGGCGAAGTGCGCGTCGAGCGATTGAGTGCGAGCTACTGGTCCAGGAGGTTCGTGGGCGCCCGGCGCGTCCTATGAGCCGCCGGTTGCGGGCACCAGCTCCATGCGTCGCAGAATGATTTCCTGCCGGCGCTTGAGCCGGCGCGTGGGCTTGGCCGGATTGTGGACGCGCGGGTTGATCAGCGCGCCGGCCATGAGCGCCGCCTCCTCGGCGTCGAGGGCCGACGCGGGTTTGTTGAAGTAGGCCTGCGCGGCGGCCTCCGCGCCGAAGATCTTGTCACCCCATTCCACCACGTTGAGATAGATCTCGAGGATGCGTCGCTTGCTCAGCTCGACCTCGAGGTCGCGCGCGATGAACAGCTCGCGCAGCTTGCGGAGCGGATAGCGTGACGGGGACAGATAGAGGTTCTTCGCGAGCTGCTGCGTGATCGTGCTCGCACCGCGCACGAGGCGGCCCCGCTCGATGTTGATCTCAATCGACTCCTTGAGCTGCTCGAGGTCGACGCCGTCGTGCTGCCAGAACGCGCTGTCCTCGGCGGCCAGCACGGCGCGTCTGAGGTTCGGCGAGATCTGTTCGTAGCTCACCCACCGCTGCCGCCATCGCGGCGTCTGCCCACCTGCGGAGGCTTCCCGCGCCCGCAGCTCCATGAACGCCGTCGTCGCCGGATTGCGCGTGCGCAAGGGCCGCACGTCTGGCAGCGTGAGGTAGACGTACGCCACGCAGGTGAATCCCAGCGCCGCCAGTCCGGCGATGGTCCGCGCGATCGTTCGTGTGATCGAAGCCATCGCGAAGGCCTCAGCCGCCGACGACAATCTTGATGCGGTCGCCCGCGCACGGCTGCTCGTTGACGGGTGAGTGATTCATGATGGCGAGCGTCGAGGCTTTGACGTTGTCCCCGCCGGCGCGCGCGGCGATCGACTCTCCTGTCTCCTGTCCTACTTCACCGTGGCCAGGGCGTCAGCGGCCTCGGCGGCGCCGGCGCCTGGCTCCGTCTTGTAACCTTGCGCGCGCAGCGCGCGTTCGAGCGCGCTCAGGAAGAGCAGGATGAGCTGGCTGCTCGAGCCGGCGCCCATCAATCCCACGCGCCAGATGCGGCCCGCGAGCGGCCCGAGTCCCGCGCCGATCTCGATGTTGAACTGTTCGAGAAGCATGCGGCGCACGGCGGCGTCATCGACGCCGGACGGCACACAGACGGCGTTCAGCGTCCACAGGCGCTCGGACTCCGGGGGCAGGAGCTCCAATCCCATCGCGCCGAGCCCGGCCGCGAGCACGAGATGGTGCCGGCGGTGACGCACCCAGCGCGCCTCGAGTCCTTCCTCTTCGACGGCGAGCAGCGACTCGCGCAGCGCGTACAGCAACGTGGCAGACAGCGTGTGATGGTACTTGCGGCGGACCCAGTAGTCCTCGAGGAGGGCGAGGTCCAGATAAAAGCTGCGGCAGCGAACCCGCCGCTCGAGCGCCTGCGCCGAGTAGGTCAGCGGCGCCAGGCCGGACGGTGCGCCCAATCCCTTCTGACTGCAGCTATAACAGGCGTCGATCTGCCAGCCGCCGGCATCGACCGGATGCGCCGCGAGCGAGGTGACGGTGTCCACGATCGTCAGCGCGTCGTGCTCGCGCGCGATCTTCACGATGGCCTCGATCGGGTTCAAGACGCCCGTCGACGTCTCGGCGTGTACGGCCGCGACGAGGTTGATGCGGCCGGGCTTGAGCGCGCGGCGGACCGCTTCCGGATCGCACGCGCGCCCCCATTCGATCTCGAGCCGCGTGACCGTGGCGCCGTAGCGCGCGAGCATCTGCGCGAGGCGATCGCCGAAGTACCCCGTCACGATGGCGAGCGCGTGCGTGCGCTCGTCGACGAGGTTGGCGACCGCCGCCTCCATCCCCGAGGTCCCGGTGCCCGAGATCGCCAGGCTGAACGCGCCGGGGCCCGCCTGGAACACCCGCCCCAGGCGCCCGCGAACGTCATCCAGTATGGCGATGAGATCGGGATCGAGGTGGCTCAGCACCGGCGCGGCCATGGCGCGCATGATGCGGGGCGAGACAGGACTGGGACCGGGACCAAGGAGAATCCGTTCTGTGGCTGGAAGCAT
>CAYHSN010000084.1:9141-10233 GCA_964359235.1 uncultured Vicinamibacterales bacterium
GCGCGTCCGGCGCCGCGGGCCCGAGCGGCGATCGCGGCTCGCCGCCCACGAAGCCCACCAGACTCACGCCGACCTTGAGCCCCGCGACGCCGAAACGCGTCGTGATAGACCGCGCGAGCGGCGCGAGCTGCCGCTGCAGCGCCACGGCCTCCGCGTGCCGGTTCTCGCGGACCAGCGTGTAGAGGCGCACGCACAGGTCCGGCACGACCGCCGAGAGCGCCAGGACGCCGCCGGTCGCGCCGACGGCGAGCGCCGAGTAGAAGTTGAGTCCCGACCCGGCCATCACGGCAAAGCCGTCCGGCGTCTCGGCGATGTAGTCGGAGATCTGCGCGATGTCGCCGCCCGACTCCTTCACGCCGATGATGTTCGGGTGTGTCGACAGTTGCGCGACGGCCGCAGGCTCCAGGTTCACACCGGTGACCGCCGTGTAGTTGTAGAGCAGGACCGGAACCCGCGACGCGTCGGCCACGGCGCTGTAGTGCCGGACGAACGCCTCGGTCGTCATCTCGCTCTTGAAGAACGACGGCGTGCGCACCAGCACCGCGTCGGCCCCGGCGCCCGCGGCGCGCCGGGCCGCGTCGATGGCCACGCGCGTCGATTCGCGCCCGGTGCCCGCGATGAGCACCCGGTCCGGAGGAATGACCGAGCGCGCGGCCGCCACGACGCGCTCGGATTCATCCTCGTCGAGGTACGGCGCCTCGCCGTTCGAGCCGAGCACGACGATGCCGCGGAGAGGGGTCTGAAGCCACTTGCGGATGTTGTCCTGGAGCGCGCCGAGATCGATGTCGCCGTCGCGAAACGGCGTCGGAATCGGCGGCAGGACGCCCTGCAAATCCATAAGCGGAGCGTACCGGGCGGTCGTCGGGCTTGTCAAACAACGACGCCCGGCGGCCTCCGGGACCGCCGGGCGTCTCAGCGAGGGAGAGGGAGTTGCGGGTTGATTCCTTCAGTGCACCCGGACACCCCAAACGGCCTTCGACTGTCTCCAATCCTCGTCGACGATCGTCCAGAGCACCTGGTCCAGGTACTCGCCGTGACGCAGGAAGGACTTGCGCAGCACGCCTTCCTGAATGGCGCCGAGCTTGCGCAGCG
>CAYHSN010000085.1:0-7515 GCA_964359235.1 uncultured Vicinamibacterales bacterium
AGGTCGCCGGCGGCTGGAAGCGATTCTACGAGGGCCCCAATGCGCCGTTCTCGTGGGCACCCGCGCGCGTGGAGGTGCTCGACGCGGGCACGCTCGCGCTCAGCAGCGGGCCTGTCTACGACCCGCAGGGCACGCGCGTCGGCACGTTCAATTCCATCTGGCGCCGCGAGGCCGACGGGAAATGGAGGGTCATCTTCGACAAGGGATGCCCGCCGTGTGACTGCCGGTGAGGAGCGCGCCGAGTCACCGCAGAGAGCGCCGAGAAATTGACTAGGCACCGAGGAGATCGAGAGAAGCACGGGGGTTCACGATCCGAATTCCTTCATGCTCCTTGACATCGAGTAGGTCTGGGTCTCCAGAAACAACAAACGCCGCCCGCCCTTCGACGGCAGCGGCTATGTACTTGTCATCGTCAGGGTCCTGGGTGACGCCTGAAAGCTCGTGTTCGCCAGCTATGAACTCAGCCAGCAGGATGATGTCCTCGAGCCACAGCTCCGGGTCAACCTCAGTGCGGACGTGCTTGCGAACCTTGGGGTAAGCCAGCGCGCGAACGACCTCCTCGACGATCGCTGGCGAGAGAACCACCTCGAAGGCTGCCTCAGTCAGGAAGCGCTTGATGATTCGGCCCGGCGGCCCCTCGGGACGCACGATGGCGCTCACGTACACGTTCGCGTCGAGGACGGCACGGATCAGGGGTCACACCTTTTTCGGCCGCGATTTCCGCGCTTGTTTCCGAGCCCACTGCTGTGCCTCGAGCGCCAGCGCCGTCGCCTCCTTGTCGGTCAGGGGGCGGCCTTTCTGTTGCTCCATGAAGTCCAGTGCCTGCCGACGCGCGAAGCGCCGCATCTGCTCGAGTCGCTCAACAGGCACCAGCGCCGCCAGCGGTTGCATGACATGCAATGGCAAGGTCAGAGACTCCCGACGAACTGCGCGAATCCGGTCATCAGCATCTGCACCGCCACGGCCACCAGCACCATCCCCATGAGCCGCTCGAGAGCGAGGAGGCCGCGATCGCCCAGGACGTGCCGGAGCCGGCTGGCCAGCGCGATGATGAGCCCCGACACCGCCCACGCGAACACCACGGCCACGAGCCACTCCCACCGCCTGGACGGTTCGCGGCTCGTGATGAACAGCACGGCGGCGAGCGCGGACGGTCCGGCGACGTACGGAATCGCCAGCGGCACGATGAACGGCTCGCCGGGCGGCGCCGCCTCGAGGTGAGGCGACGAGGGAATCACCATCCGAAGCGCAATCAGGAACAGGATCACCCCTCCGCCGACCGTGAGCGACGGCTCGGAGATCTGAAGGGCGCGCATGATGCCGGGACCGGCGAACAGAAAGAGGACGAGCACGCCCAGTGCGACCAGGAGCTCCCGAACGACGACCCTGGTGTGCCGCGACGGATCCACGGTCTTGAGCGCCGACAGGAAGAATGGGATGTTGCCGAAGGGATCGATCACGAGGAACAACAAGATGGCCGCCGACATGACCGTCATGCGAACGGATGGTAGCACGGGGTGGCGGTTGATTCCTCCGTAATACAAACCCGCAAGATCTTGTTTTTCTGACAAGAAGTTCCTGGAGTCGGTCCGAGCGCTGAGCGGGTTTGTATTACTAGAAGCGGCGGGCCCGTGGGCCCGCCGCCTAGCGCGGGTGAGCCCTCAGTTTGGTTGCGGCTCAGCCGCGCTGTGCTCTCCGCGACCTCCGCGGTGATCCTCGGCGTGCTCCTCACGCCGACTCTGATAAGATGCGGCGGCATGCCCCGCTGGCGCGAGGTCGCGACGCTCT
This sequence comes from uncultured Vicinamibacterales bacterium, assembly GCA_964359235.1. Taxonomy (GTDB): domain Bacteria; phylum Acidobacteriota; class Vicinamibacteria; order Vicinamibacterales; family JAHECP01; genus CAYHSN01. The sequence goes on from CAYHSN010000085.1 coordinate 1,789, forward strand.
ACGCCTGGGAGATCCGCTCCGCCCTCCGCGAACGCACCATCGTCGTCAACTCCATCCTGATCCCGATCTTCCTCTACCCCTTCCTGCTCTGGGCCGCGTTCACGGGGATCACGTTCGTGATCGGCCAGACCGAGGGAATGGTGTCGCGCGTGGCTGTCGTGGCGCTGCCCGACGCGCATGCCGATCTCGGCACGGCACTCAAGCGCGAGCCGCGCGTCGAGCTGGTCGAGCCGGCTCCGGATCGGACGCGCGCCGAGGCCAGGATCCGCGCGGGCGACCTCGACGCTGTCGTCGAGTTCGGACCGGCACGCGCCGGCGGCCTCGCGGGTAACTTCAGCGTGCGCGTCGCGTTCGACGAATCGAAGGAGCGCAGCGCGGGCGCGAGGGACCGCGTGACCGGCGTCGTCGATCGCTACCGCGAAGAGTGGCTGAAGCGGGAGGCGACCGCACTCGGTGTGAGGCCGGCCGAGTGGGAGGTGTTCGGCATCGAGCGGCGGAACGTCGCGTCGGGCCGGCAGATGGGCGCGTTCCTGCTCGGCCTGATGCTGCCGCTCTTCTTCGTGATCATGGTGGCGATCGGCAGCTTCTACCCGGCGATCGACGCGACGGCCGGCGAGCGCGAGCGCGGCACCTGGGAAACGCTCATGAGCGTCGCGGCGCCGCGGACGAGCATCGTGACGGCGAAATACCTCTACGTCGCCACGTTCGGGTTCATGGCCGGCGCGCTCAACCTGACCGCCATGGTCCTGACGATGAAGCCCGTGCTCGCGCCGATTCTGGCGCAAAGGGGCGAGACGCTGGAGTTCACCGTGCCGCTCGCGGCCGTGCCCGTGATGGCCGTCGCGGCCGTCCTGCTCGCGGGCTTCGTCGCCGCCGGCATGATGATCTTCGCCTCCTTCGCGCGGACGTTCCGCGAGGGCCAGTCGATGATCACGCCGTTCTACCTGCTCATCATGCTGCCGATCATGTTCCTGCAGGTGCCGGGCATCCAGTTCACGCTCGGGCTCGCGTGCATCCCGGTCGTGAACGTCACGATGGCGGTGCGCGAAGCCATCAGCGGCACCTTCCACTGGCCGCAGATCGGCGTCACCGTCCTGGTCTCGCTCGCCGTCATCACGGCGAGCCTGTTCGCGGCGGCGTTCATCCTGAAGTTCGAAGACGTGGTCACCGGATCGTTCAGCGGCGGGCCCTCGCGCTTCCTGCGCGAGCGGGTGCTCCGCCGCAGGCGAATCCCGAGCGGATCGGCGGAGGGACGCGCATGACGCTGGCGCCGGTCGAGGTGCGGGGCTTGACGAAAACCTTCTGGGACGACACGCGCGGCGAGGTGCGCGCCGTCGACGGCATCGACTTCGAGTGCCGCGGCGGCGAGATCTTCGGCCTGCTCGGCGCGAACGGCGCCGGCAAGACGACGACGCTCAGGATGCTCGCGACGATCCTGAAGCCGAATGGCGGCACGGCGGCCGTCATGGGCCACGACGTCTCGCGCGAGCCTGAAGCCGTGCGGCGCTCGCTCGGGTTCTACTCCTCGTCCACCGCGCTCTACCCGCGCCTGACCGGGCGCGAGACGCTCGAGTTCTTCGCGCGCATCAACGGCTATCCCTCCGAGGGGATTCGCGACCGTGTCGAGAAGCTGGTCGCCCGGTTCGGCATCGGGGAGTACGCCAACGTGCGCGTGGACAAGCTCTCGACCGGCATGAAGCAGAAGGTCTCGATCGCCCGCACGGTCGCGCACGACCCGCCGGTGCTCATCTTCGACGAGCCGACCGTCGGCCTCGACGTCCTGAACGCGCTCGACATGCAGAAGGTCATCGCGGAGTTCAGGGACGAGGGGAAGACGGTGATCTTCTCGACGCACATCATGAGCGAGGCCGAGCGGCTCTGCAGCCGCATCGCGATCATCCATCGCGGCCGCATCCACGCCTGCGACACGCTCGATCGGCTGCGCGAGGCCACCGGGCTGCGCTATCTCGAGGATATTTTCGTCCGGCACGTCGAGGCCGCCAGCGCTGGGGTCTGAGAGCCTCTAGGAAGAAACCGCTGTGAGGTCCGTCTCGAGGCGGACCTCTGAAAGCTGGGAGCTGGGAGCCGTGCGTCTTCACTGGGACATCGTCCGGGCGCTCTTCCGCACCGAGCTGCGCATGATGCTGCGCGACCGGCGGACGGTCGTCATGTCGATCGTCCTGCCGGCGATCGTCCTGCCGCTCATGCTGACGGCGTCGCGCCGCATGGAGGCACGGCGCGAGCGGCGGCTCGCCGACACCGTCTACACATATGCCGTCACCGGCGTGCGCGCCGAGGAAGCGCGGCGCGTGCTCGCAGCGGTGCGCGCCGAACGCGAGAAGACGCCGGAAGGATTCAAGTTCACGGACGCGGCTCCCGCTGACGCCGCGCGCGCGCTCGAAGCCAAAGACATCTTTTTCTACGTGGACGCCACGACGGCCGCTGAGGCCGCTGCGAGGCTGCGCGATACGCTCGTTCGCGAAGGGCGCCCGTCCGGCGCCGGCAACACCGGCGATGCGACGGAAGCGCGGCGTCTGGCCGCGCTCCCGCCCGACGTGACTGTCCTCACGGTCGTCTTCCGCGGCGACCGCGACGACTCGGAGGAAGGCGCGCGGCGCCTGCGGCAGGCACTCACCGACACGCGGCGCGCCGAGCGCGGTCTCGTGCTTGCGCGGCGCGGCTTTCCAATCGACGCGAAGGAGGTCGCGCCGGTCGAGTCCGCCAGCCTCGCGAGTGCGGGACAAGTGGCCGGCCTGTGGCTCAGCCGCCTGCTCACGCCGCTCCTCCTGATGTTCCTCTTCACCGGCGGCGCCGTCGTGGCCATCGACACGCTCGCGGGCGAGAAGGAACGCGGCACGCTCGAAACGCTGCTCACGACCGCGGCCGGCCGCGCCGAGATCGTGGCGGCCAAGCACCTGCTGATCCTCGCCGTCGGTCTCGTCATCACGCTGATCCAGGTGACGAACCTGGTCGTGTACGTCGGCTTTCGCGTGGTGCCCGCCGGCGCCAGTTTCTCCGCGGCCGTGCCGCCGCCGATCGCCCTGCTGCTGCTCCTGCTCTTCCTGCCGGTTGCCGCGCTCGGCGCGAGCGTGCTGCTGCTCGTCTCCGGCTACGCGCGGTCGTACAAGGAAGCGCAGCTCTACTTCTTCCCGGTGTTCCTGCTCGGCATGCTGCCCGGCCTGGCGGCGTTTCTGCCCGGCCTGTCGCTCCGCTCGGCGATCGTGCTGGTGCCGATCGCGAACGTCAGCGTGGCGGTCAAAGAAATTCTGGTTGGCTCGATCGACTGGCCGTTCATCGCGATCACGTGGATGGTCACGGCCGGCGCGGCGCTCTGGGCCGGCCGCGCGGTGGCGCGCGCCCTCTCGACCGAGAGGTTGATCGTGCCGGCGCACGTCGAGGCCGCGGAGCTGCTTGGCGGACCCGCGCTCTTCCCGCGTCACGTGGCGCGCTGGTTCATGATCCTCTGGGCCGTCGTCCTGATCGTCGCGCTCAACACCGAGGGACGGATCGACATCCGCGCGCAGTTGCTCGTCAACCTGATCGGCATCATGCTCGGCGGCTCGCTCCTGATGATCTGGCGCTACCGCCTGCCGGTACGCGAGGCGCTCGCGCTCAGGCCCGTCCCGCCGGCGGTGTGGATTGCGGTCGTCGCGGGCGCGCCAGCCGGCCTGCTCACCGGCATCGCCGTGTTCCGCCTGGCGAACCTCCTCTTCCCGGTGCCGGCGCGCGTGCTCGAGAGCTTCAGCCAGTACATCATCCCGCCCGACATTCCGTTCTGGCAGCTCCTCCCGATGATGACGGTCTTGCCCGGCGTCTGCGAGGAGATGACGTTCCGCGGCGTGCTGCTCCACGGACTCCATCGCCGGCTGCACCCGGCCGCCGTCGCGCTCGTCGTCGGCCTCACGTTCGGGCTGTTCCACGTCTCGCTGTTCCGGTTGGTCCCGACAGCGTATCTCGGCGTGTTGTTCGCCGCGGCCACGCTCATCACCGGATCGATCTTCCCCGCCATGCTGTGGCACGCGCTGAACAACGGGATCAGTCTGGTGGCCGGGCACTACGAGATCTCGCTCGCGAGTCTCGAGCCGGTGACCTACCTCGCCTCGGCTGCCATCCTCGCGGCGTCGTTCTGGATCATGTGGCGGAACCGGAACCCGTATCCCGGACTGCGCCCGTGGCAGGGGACGACGGTTCAGTAGCCAGTAGCGAGCAACGAGTGGCGCCGCCGACCGCAAGGCGCGCCATTGAGGAAACTGCGGACCGCAGCCGCCTGCCTTTTCGCAGGATCTGCCATCAATTTCCTCCTCACTGCGCCGATCGGTCGGCCAGCGGATCTCCTCGCTACGGGCACGACTCCTGCATCATGTTTGACAGCGTCCACGGATGTACTGCATTTTGTAGTACATGAAGAAGGGTGTGGTCTCTATGCGTGAGCTTCAGCAGAACCTGAAACGCGTGCTCGCGAGAGTGGAGCGCGGCGAGACGATCGAGCTGACCCGGCGCCGGCGGCCAGTCGCTCGCCTGAGTCCTATCCGCCCGCCCGCGCCTGTCGAACCGTGGCCCGACCTGGACGAGCGCGCTCGGAAGATTTTCGGCGACCGCGTGGTCAGGCCGGCGGCCTCGGCGCTGGTGATCGCGAGCCGCGGCGAGCGATGACGGCTTACGTCGACTCGAGTGCACTCGTCGCTGTCTACGTCGCCGAGCAGTTCTCGATCGCCGCGCGCCGTGTGTTGAGGAGTGTGGCGCAGGCGCCCTTCACGCTGCTGCACGATCTCGAAGTTCGGAACGCGTTCCGACTGCTGGCCGGACGCGGCCTCATCACGAAGGCCGAGCGCCGAGCCGTAACAGCGAATCTGGACCAGGATCTGGCCAGTCAGCGCCTGGTTCACGTCGCGCTCGACCTGCCGCAAGTGTTCACACGAGCGCGAGAGTTGTCGGAAGCCTACTCGGAGAAGATCCTGAGCCGAAGCCTGGACGTGCTCCACGTCGCTGCCGCACTCGAGCTGTCCTGTTCCCGCTTCGTCTCAGCCGACGATCGACAACTGCGCCTCGCGCGGGCGGCGGGGTTGAAATCGATCGATATCACGTCTACGCGCAGCTCGGCCGCACCGGCGAGGCGTTGAGGTGGCTGGAAGAGGCCGCGCGCAACGGCTTCCCCTGCCAGGCGTTCTTCGAGCGCGATCCGCTGCTCGCGCCCGTTCGCGGCGAGGCGCGCTTCCGTTCACTCATGGGTGAGCTGAAGGCCGAATGCGACGGCTACCGGCGGCTGTACGACGCCTTGCGCCTGTCGCACAGTTGGTGAGCCGACGGTGACAGGCCGGAACCTCGCTCACGGGGTGCCATGGCCCATGCGTCACCCGACGCGGGACCTCTTCACGCAGCGTCAAGCACCTGGCGCACCATGCGAGCGAGCGCCGCCGCCGTGAAGGGTTTCAGTAGCCGGTAGCTGGTAGCCGGAAGCCCAGTGACGAGTCGCGCCGCCGACCGAAACGCGCGTTTCCCTGGCGCGTTCGATGGCGTCCCAGCCATGACTCGAGACTCGGGGCCGCCGTTGGCCGCGATGTGAGGGGCAAAGTCTCGCTGGCACACGGTTTCTCACACTGATTCACCCTTCCGTCACGACTTCCTACGCACCCGCCGGCTAGACTCGGCGTAACAACCGACGTAGCGCAGCCCTTCAGGGCTGCCTGAAGCAGGGCTGCCCGCCCAGACCGCGGGCCAGGAAAGCCC
>CAYHSN010000085.1:7615-10224 GCA_964359235.1 uncultured Vicinamibacterales bacterium
CTTCAGGGCTGCCTGAAGCAGGGCTGCCCGCCCAGACCGCGGGCCAGGAAAGCCCGGCGCTACGCGTTGTAAGAAGGGGTTCCGGTAGCGCCATGCGAATTCTCCTCATCGCGCCGTCTTCGGGCTACTGGCGGGGACTCGGCAAGAAGCGGCTGTTCAACGGGAAGACGTTCCGCTTCTCGATGCTGTCGCTGCTCAGCGTGGCCGCCCTGACTCCCGACACCCATGACGTCAGACTGATCGACGAACAGATCGAGGACATCCCGTGGGATGAGCATTTCGATCTCGCCGGCATCACAGTCATGACGGCCACGGCGCCGCGAGCCTACGAGCTGTGCCGTCAATTTAGGCAGAGGCGCATCCCGGTCGTGCTGGGCGGCTTTCATCCCACCTTCAACATCGAGGAAGCCGGCCTGCATGCGGACGCCGTGGTCGCGGGCCCGGCCGGCCAGGCCTGGCCGGAAGTGCTGAAGGACGTCGAGGCCGGCACGCTCAAACCGTTATATCGCGGGAATCCCGACGTCGAAGTGCCGGCGACGCTGCCCCGGCATCTGCTGAACAAGTCCCGCTACGTGTCGGTCAACACGTGCTACGCGACGCTGGGGTGCCGCAACGAGTGCTCGTTCTGCTCCATCACCGCGTTCTACAAGGGCAAGCGCTACCAGCGCGACGTCGACACCATCGTCCAGCACCTGCGCAGCTTCGATGAGACGTTCTTCATGTTCATCGATGACAACCTGACGCAGGACCGGGAGTATGCGATCCGGCTGTTCAAGGCGATCGCGCCGCTGGGGAAGAAGTGGGCGACGCAGGCCTCCATCGAGATCGCAGACGACCCCGAGCTGCTGGAGTGGATGCGGCGTGCCGGCTGCGTCGGCGTGTTCGTCGGGCTGGAGAGCTTCTCTCAGGCCGCCCTGTGCTCGCAGAACAAGACCATCAAGTTGCCCCAGTACTATGAGGATGCCGTCGCCGCCATTCACCGCCAGGGGATGGTGGTCGAGGCCGGCCTGATCTTCGGGTTCGACACCGACCCCAGGGAGATCTTCGAGTCCACCCTGGCCATTCTCGATGACATGGAGATCGACGCCATGCAGGCCTCGATCCTGACGCCGCTGCCCGGCACCAGGCTCTTCGAGCGGATGCGTCACCGAATCGTGGACTTCAACTGGGAGCACTACGACTACAAACGCGCCGTGTTCGAGCCCGCGCAGATGAGCCGGCAAGACCTGGAGGCCGGTCTGGAATGGATCAACAAACGCTTTTACTCGCCGCGGCGCATTATCGGTCGTCTGCTCCGCTGGCTTCGCATGCCGTCGGGTCTCAGAAACTTCTACATTCCGCTCGCGCTCAACGTCGCGTATTGGGAGCGGCAGTTCCAGTTCAAGGTCAAGGGATACAATCCGGCCCGGAGGCGGGACGACAGGCCGCCCCACGACGGCCTCTCTCGTCGACGCTCCCCACGACCGGACCGCGCGACGGATTCGGCGTGAATCCGCCTCAAGGCTTGCTCTGCCCCTCCGGCTGGCTTGCCACCACCGGCTTCCGCATCCCGTGGCGGATGTTGACGAGCCGATTGAGCAGATCGAACCAGAACGAGGCGCCGAGGGAGATCGCGAGGGCCGTGAGCAGCCAGCCGGGCCCCACGGTCACCCAGCGCGGGAACGACCCGACCGATGCGGCGGGCCAGCCGATTGGCAACTTCCCCATTGTCTCGTTGCGCCGCTGCACGCTCTCGATCAGCCCGTTGACACCGGCGCACGCCGGGTCCTTGCGCAGTTCTTCCAGGCCGAGCTTGCTGCACTTTTCCAGTGTCTCCCTGGACACGTTCTGGACGACGTCCGACGCGAGCACGGCAACTGCTTCCCGAGCCTCCTTGTCTCGATAGAGGTGGGTCGCAAGGCCCAGGGTGTCCAGGTTGAACATGGCCGCGATGGCCAGGCCGATGAAGAAGCTGTAGATCTGCGTGCGCTTCTTGTAGACCTCTCCCATCATGGTGAGAGAGCGGTCGATCCACCCGCTGACGCTCTCGACGAACTTGTCGACGTTGTCCGTCGCAACCTGGGACAGCGCCAGCAGTTGTTTCTTGAGCTTCGAGTCGTTCATCGCGTTGATCGAGGTGACGAGGTCGTTCATCGTCGCCACCCCGGCCGCGCCTGTTCGCAGCCCCCCGACGAGCTGCTGGGCGAACACCTTGGGGTCCACGTACGAGCCGCCGATCGTACCCGCCTCGAAAAACGGCCTGAAGGCGGGGTTGGCCTTCAGCACCTCGATCGCGTCTTTGCCGTCGATGAGCTTCTGGAGATCGGCGGTCAACTGCTTTGCGCGCAGCTTCCAGACCTGTGCGACGTACTCGTTGACGATCGTGACGAACAGGCTCGCGCCGAGGTAGACGAGGCTCAGTCCGATCGCAACGTCCAGGAGCGTGGTCAGGTTCACTGTGCTCTCCCCCAGATTGACGGTCTAGCGTTCTTCATCGTGCGAGCCGGTAAGCGGGGTCAGTTGCCCGCACTTCCGATCGCGAAGCAGCTACGATTGGCACCCCCGCAAAACCCCCCGGGCGTAGTCCAGGTCTGGCGAGCGAAGCTCGGCGCAGATGTCCACCGCGCGCC
>CAYHSN010000086.1:0-3506 GCA_964359235.1 uncultured Vicinamibacterales bacterium
GGACGACGAGGACCTCGTCGTTCTTGAAGGGCTTGGTGATGTAGTCGAAGGCGCCGCGCTTCATGGCCGCGATGGCGTTCTCCACCGACGCGAACGCGGTGATCATGACGACGGGCAGCTCATCATCCAGCTTCTTCAGCTCGTCGAGCAGGGCGATGCCGTTCATGCCGGGCAGCATCACGTCGACGATCGCCGCGTCGAAGGGCACCGTGCGCGCCAGCTCGAGACCCGCCTGCGCCTGGTCCGCGAGGCGCACCGCGTAGCCCTCGCGCGTCAGCAGCGTCTCGAGGATCTCGCGCATGATCTCCTCGTCGTCGATGACGAGAATGGTGCCGTGATGCGCCATGGGTCCGCGTGTCAGTGAGCGACCTCGCTCAGCCGGACGGCCGTCGCGAGCGGCAGCGACAGCCGGAAGCGGCTGCCTTGCCCCTCCTGGCTGTCGCAGGCAATGGTGCCGCGATGCTCCTGCAGGATGCCGTACGTGATCGACAGCCCGAGGCCCGTGGCCTGGCCGGTGGTCTTGGTGGTGAAAAACGGATCGTAGATGCGCGACAGGAGCTGCCGCGGGATCCCGGATCCGGTGTCCGCGATCTCGACACACGCGACCTCGCCTTCGGCGCGCGTCGTGACCGACACCCAGCCGCCCTTCGGCATCGCGTCTCGCGCGTTCAGGAAGAGATTCAGGAACACCTGCTGGAGCTTGTACTCGACGCCTTCGACGACCGGCGCGCGCGAGGCGAGATCCCGGCGCACCTGGATCCTGCCCGTCCGGAACTGATGCTCCAGCAGCGCCAGGACGTCGTTGATCACGGCGTGCAGATCGACGGGGCCGCTCTCGACGCGCGCCGGGCGCGCCAGATTCAGCAACCCGTTGACGATCTTCGCCGCCCGGAACGTCTGCCGCTCGATCTTCTCGAGCAGGCGTGTGCGCGGATCGTCCGGGTCCGCCTGTTCGAGCAGCATCTGCGTGAAGCTCGAGATCCCCGTGAGCGGCGTGTTGACCTCGTGCGCCACGCCGGCCGCGAGGAGCCCGATCGACGCCATCTTCTCGGAGATCTGGAGCTGTTCCTCAAGCTGCACGCGCGAGGTGATGTCCTCGACGACGACGATCGTGCCGGAGGTCGTCCCTGTGGGCGTCCGGAGCGGCGCCGTCGCGACGTTCACCAGGAGCGACCGGCGATGGTCGCCATCCCCGAACGTCACCGGCACGCGGTAGAGTTGGGTGCCCGATGGCACGTCCCGGCGCACGCGGGCGAGCGCCCGCACGAAGTCCCCGTCGAAGAGCGTGTCGACCGGCCGGCCCACGGCGTCCGCGCGCGTGATGCCCGACAGGTCCTCGAGCCGAGGATTCCACCGCACGACGCGATCGTCGGGATCGATCACGAGCAGCCCGTCGCTCAGCGACTCCAGAATGTTGTCGCTGAACTCGCGCAGCCGATCCAGCTCGTCGGCCTTCATCCGGAGCTGACGGTAGAGCCGCGCGTTCTCAATGGCCGTGGCCACCTGCCCCGCGACGGCGGCCAGAAGCGCCATGTCCTCGCTGCTGAGCGGCTCGCCCCGTGCCTTGCGGCCGAGCGCCATCACCGCGATCGTGCCTTCCTTGGAGACGCACGGGACGAAGTAGTGGATGCCGGCGTCGCGCCACGCGGCGAGTTCCTGGGCGGCCACGCGCCGCGCCGTCAACGGATCCTCGAGCGCGAGGGTGTGGCGCGCGATCAGGCGGGCGCCCAGGTCCGACCGGCGCGGCAGCCTCACCGGCGGCCCCGACTCGTCGAAGCCGGCCGCCGCGATCGCCGTGAAATCGCCCGCCTCGTCCGAGGTGAGCGGCGCCAGCAAGAGCGCGATGCGGTCGACCAGCAGGGTCTCACGCACGCGCGTGACCAGCCGCTCGCTCAGCCGGAGCAGATCGAGATCGCTGTTGAGATCGCGCGCGAACCCGACGAGCGCCCGGCGGTAGTCGTAGCGATCGCGGTAGTAGACGCGGTCGAGCGCGGTCTGGATCGCGTTCTTCACCGGGCCGGCCAGCAGCACGACGACCAGCGTGGCGAGCAGCGCGATCACCGTGTTGTGCTGATTCGGCGTGTCGAGCAGCACGGCTGTCGCGACGCGGAGCAGAATCGCGTAGATGGCGGCAATCGCCGCCACCGCCGCGGCCCAGACCAGCCCGCGCTTGATGATCACCTCGACGTCCATCAGGCGGTAGCGCACGATGGCCGAGGCGAACGCCAGCGGCACCAGACCAAGCAGCAGGGCCGTGTATTCGACACCGCGCGGCGGCTCGAAGCCGCTCGAGAACGGCACCGCGTAGCCCGCGACAAACGGCAGCGCGCCGAGGAGCGTGCCCCACGTGATCCAGCGGAGCTGACGCCGCGCCGTCACGGACCGCACGCGGCCCAGCTTGTGCACCATGAGCGCCAGCCCGCCGAGCAGGGACACCGCGAGCACGGCGATCTCGAGCCGCTCCAGCGTACCCACCACGCTCGAAAACACCGCGTCGGTCGTCGAGCTCCGCGCGAAGGCCGCGACCCGCGCGCCGCCCATCAGCAGCGCCGGCGCGTAGATGAGCGGCAGCAGGGCGCGACCGCCGTCGGAGTTCGCCCACGCGTCCGGCCGATCCGGAAACACCAGCGCGAAGTGCAGGAACATCGGCGGCAGGAGCAGCATGGTGACGACGTCGGCCCAGTAGAACACCCAGTCCGCCGTGTCCAGCCGGCCGCTGAACGAGAACGCCAGCACGCCGAAGAACGAGACCGTCAGCCAGAAGAAGTGCAGCGTGGCCTGATCGGTCGGGCGGCGCAGCCTGACCGACGCGCCGACGAGCAGGGTGAAAATGCCGACCGCCGCAAGGAGGTAGTAGAGCGTGCGATTGCCGGTGGGAACGGGTTCGAGCGCGATCTGGGCGACCGCGCGCGACTGCGGCCGGAGCACCGTGTAGGTCAGCCGGGTGCCGCGCGAGCCGCTGTGCAGCGCGGCGGTCACGTCCGCGGCGTGATCGACCGGGCGCCCGTCAATCAACTCGAGAATGTCGCCGGCGCGCAGGCCCGCGCGACTCGCCGCCGACCCGGGCGCCACCTCGACGGCAATGATGTGGCCCTCGGGTCTGCCGGCCCACAGCACGCCGTCTTCGACCTCCGACCAGGAGCGCCGGGCGATGCTCGCTGTGGCGAGGCACAGGAGCACCGTGGCCACGCCCACCGGCAGCGCGACACGGCCCCAAGGCTTCCTGATCTCGGATGTCAGCGGACGCACGCGGCTAACCTCGCTGGGGAGCCGCGGTCGACTCCCCGAGACCAAACGAGTTCGCGAAGCAAAGCCCATTCCACGGCGCGGAGGTGGCAGGCGGTGCTAACCTTCGCCCGATCAGCATCTTAACCACGGTCCCACGTCACGAGATACCGGAGAATCCAAGCCAGCGGACACCCACTTCAAAATTCCGAAGGCCATCCAAAAACAGCAGGGCGCATCGTTGGGATGCGCCCTGCCTGAGACCCCGAGCGGCGAGGCAC
>CAYHSN010000086.1:3606-10127 GCA_964359235.1 uncultured Vicinamibacterales bacterium
CTAGAACCGCACCAAGAACCCGCCGACGATGCGCTTGGGCGGCCTCACGACGAGCAGCTCGTCGTAGACGGAGCTACCGGTCACGGGCTCGCGGAACAGGTTGCGCACGGCCACGAGCACTTCCCACTCGCTGCTCACGAGCCGAACAAACGGCAGCGCCTGATGCACCCGTACGTCGAAGCGGCCGTCGAAGCCTGGTGACGCGAGCTCGCCGTTCGAGCGCGCGTAGGCCGTATTGACCTTGTACACGAAGAGCACGCGCGTCGCGGTCTCGGGAATCGCGGCCTCGAGCGAGGTCGTCACGTCGTGGAATGCCTCGACGCCGGTGCGCGCGGCGGACGGCGCAATGGTTCCGATGATCGCGGTCTCGGCCGAGGGCGACCACCGGGCCCGCGTGAGGCTGTAGTCGACCGAACCCCGCAGGCGGCGGACCAGCGGACTGCTCAGCCGCACGCCCCATCCGTCGGCGTCGACCGCGCCGCCGCTGGCGACCAGGTAATGCCCGGCATTGGCCGCGGCGCGGCCGTCGACGCCAAACAGCGTGACGAGCTGATCGCTCGACTCCTGATAGAAGCGGCGGACGCTGATGACATAGGTGTCGTCGAACTCGCGCTCGAGGGCGATTTCGAAATTACGGACGCGCTCGGCGCGCAAGCCGTCGGAGACGAGCGGCGAGAAGGTGCGTTCGGGCGGCAGCCACGGTCCGGCGGCCGCCGGCGGAAGGAACTCCTCGGCGCCCGGAGCCAGCATGCGCTGCGACACCGAGGCCCGCACGTACGTGCGAGCGAGCGGCGACACGCTCACGCCGACCTGCGGGCTCAGCATGTTCTCGCGCTCGATGTAGTCGTACCGCGCGTAGCGGGCGCCGTAGCTGAGCTCGACCCGGGGGGAGATCAGCCACGAATCGAAGCCGTGGACCGCGCCCGCGTTGCGATTGGCGCCGGCGATCGTCGCGATGGTGCGCGGGTTGGCCTTCTCGTACTCCTGCGCGCCGTACGACATGCCGATGTCGAGGGTGTGGTCCTGCAGCGCCCGGCCGGCGTATGACCCGGCGAGAATCCAGGATGAGACTTCGCCGCCGGTCAGCGCCGCACGAACCGCCCAGGCGCCACGTCCGGCCGGCGCGCCAATCGAGAGGTACGCGACGCCCGGCGGCAGCCGACTGGCCGAGAAGAGATCCTGCGGATTGTCGAACGAGCCCGTCGTCAGCAGGTTGAACTCGCCCGAGAACGGCACGTCGCTCAGGAACGAGGCCAGGCGGGCCGAGGATTCGACGGCCCAGCCGAACCAGGCGGCGGGCCTCCACGCACCGGGCTGGTCTGCCGTGTCGACCGTTTCGCCGAAGGCCACGCCGTTCGAGTCGCGGAGCACGCTGCGCTTGAGGTGCCGCAGGCGCCACGCCGTTGGTGTGTGCGGGTGATCGCCGCCCGACGCCGACTCGAAGTCGCTGACGGGGATCGGCTGCGGCTGCCCGACCCCGGTCACGCCGGCCGCCAGCGTGTCCGGCTTCGCGTCGTGACCATCGGGCATCAGGCGCCTCAACGCGATCGCGCGCATGAGCTGGCTGTTGGGACGCACCTGCACCAGCTCGCGCCCGGACGCCACGAACCCGGCGTGATGGGCGCGCAGCAGATACGGGCCCGGCTGGAGGTTGCCGAAGGAAAAGCGGCCGCCCGCGTCGGTGAGCGCCACGGCGCTCGTGACGCCCAGCGCCGACACCAGCACACCGTCGAGCGCGGCACCGGTCGTGTCACTGACGGTGCCGTGGATCGTGCCGAACCCGACGCTCGCCTGAAGCGTCGGTGCGACGCCGGCCCTCGACGGTTGCGCGTCGGCGGGCGAGACCGCGAAGGCCGCCACCACCAGCGTCGCCATCAACGTGCAGGAGTGACGCATCAGTCCTCCGGGAGCAGGAGGCGTCCAACCACGACCGGCGCGCCGAAGCGGCCCGCCAGCCTTCAGGGACCCAGCACCGTAAAGAACACCTCGCGCGTCAGCTTCTTCTGCGCGAAGTTGTCCGTGATCTCGATCTCGAGCCGATAGTCACCTTCGGGGAACAAGGCGAGCGGCACCGAGAGCGGCGCCGACAATTGAAATCCCGCGTCCAGGTCGAACGTCGGCGGCAGCGTCTCGGCGCTCAGCTTCGTCGGCTCGGTCTTGTTGAAGTACTTCTCGCCCTCCGCCGTCTTGCGGTGGAACTTGTACTCGACGGTCAGGTCCGGCTTCTTCTCCTTGAGCGTCGGGTTATAGATGAAGAAGATGAGGTTCAGGTCCTGGTTCTTGGCAAACTGGTCGTCGGTCGCCGGCGTGATCTGCGCCGTGCCGATCGTGTACGGCTTCTCGAGCTGTTCCTCGGGCGACAGCCCCGCCGCCAGCGGTTCGACGGCGTCGGCCACGATGACCGTGCTCGTCGTGAGCTGGCCGTTCGCGTAGTCGGGCACTGCGAGGGTCTGCTTGTGCACCGTCACCTTCGGTTTCTGATTCTTGCCGAGCTTCCGCTCCCGAACGGCCAGATACACGTCGTACTCGCCGCCGCGCACCTGGATGGCCCGGCTGAACCTGTAGGGCTGTCCCTTCACCGGGTCTTTCAGCTCGACGAGATGAATGTCCTCGAACGCGAAGAGCGGCGGAGCCGGCGCGGCCTTGGTCTCCGTGCCCGCTTCCTTCGTGGCGGGCGCGGCCGGCGGCGGCGTCTTGGCCACCACGCGCAGATACATCCCCAGCGAACGACTGTTGATGGCCGACGGATCGATTGACAACGTGAACGGGACGTACACCGAGAGGTCCCGGGACTTCATGAAGTCGTTGCGCCAGCCGAGCGTGAAGTCTGCCGGCGCCGGTTGTCCTTTCATGGCCTCGTCGACGAGCTTGACGAGCGCCTCAGCTTCCTGCTTCTGCTCCTTGCTGACCTTCTCTTTCTGTTTCTTGTCTTCCTTCTGATCCGCGCTGGCAGGGACGGGAGCCGCGATGAGCAGACCCGCGAGGAGCGCGACCGACCAGAGCCAACCGCGACGCAAACGAAAAAAGGGCATAGAGACTCCACGATGAGGGAACGCGACGCACGCACTCCTAGCCATCATAGGACCGCTCGCTGGGGCAAGTCAAACCACTCATGAAAAGCCATTTTGGGCCCTTTTCAGGGGGCAGGAAGGCCTCCGACGGCGTGGTATATTCCGGGGGTGCTCGACGACACGATCGTGATCGTGCTGGCCGGCGGAGTGGGCGAACGTCTCGCCCCGCTGACCCGCGAGCGCGCCAAGCCGGCGGTCTACTTCGGCGGGCCGTACCGCATCATCGATTTTCCCCTCAGCAACTGCATCAATTCCGGGCTGCGGCGCATCTACATCGCCACGCAGTACAAGTCGCTGTCGCTGAACCGGCACGTCCGGATCGGGTGGAACGTGGTGTCCGAGGAGCTCGGCGAGTTCATCGAGATCCTGCCCCCCCAGATGCGCACCGGCCAGCACTGGTACCAGGGCACCGCGGACGCCGTGTATCAGAACATGTACTCGATCCTGCGCGAGGGGCCGCGCCATCTCATCGTGCTGTCGGGCGATCACGTCTACAAGATGGACTACGACAAGATGCTGCGCTTCCACAAGGACGCGCAGGCGGCCGTGACGCTCGCGGCGATCGAGGTCCCTCGCGAAGACGCCGGGCGCTTTGGCGTCGTGCAGGTCGACGAGCACGATCGGATCGTGGGGTTCCTCGAGAAACCGGAGCCGCACCAGCTCGATCCGGGCGTCAGCCACGTGCTGGCCTCGATGGGCATCTACATCTTCAACGTCGACGTGCTGACGAAGGCGCTCGAAGAGGACGCGCCGCGGATGTCGACGCACGACTTCGGCAAGGACATCATCCCCGCGCTCACGTGTGCGGCGCCCGTCTACGCCTACCGGTTCTACGACGAGAACAAGAAGGCCGCGAAGTACTGGCGCGACATCGGCACGCTGGACGCGTACTACGAGGCCAACATGGATCTGTGCCAGGTGAACCCGGAGTTCAACCTGTACGATCCCGACTGGCCGATCCGCACGTACCAGCCGCAGGCGCCGCCGGCGAAATTCGTGTTCGCCGATCCCGAGCGCCGGGGTGAGGCGCTGGACTCGACGATCTCGGCGGGCTGCATCATCTCGGGCAGCCGCGTCACCGGCAGCGTTCTGTGCCCGAACGTGCGCGTGCACAGCTTCTGCTCGATCGAACAGAGCATCCTGCTGCCGGCCGTGAGAGTCGGGCGGCACGCGCGCATCCGGCGGGCCATCATCGAAAGCGGCGTGTTCGTCCCGCGCGGCGCGCGCATCGGCTACGACCTCGAGGAAGACCGGCGCCGGCATGCGGTGACCGATCGGGGCGTGGTCGTCGTGGCCCGCGACGACTCGCCGCTCATCGGCACGATTGACGAGCAAGCCCTGCGGCTCGAGGCCGAATGCGACCGGCGAGGCGCGACATAGAGATTTCAGGATTGGAGGATTGCATATTGCAGGATTGGTGAGATTGGCGACGCCGTGCGGTACGTAATCCTGAAATCTGCAATCCTGAAACCTGCAATTCCGGCGGGAGGTCCTTGTGAAGATTGAACGGATGCGTGGACGTCAGATTCTGGATTCACGCGGCAATCCGACGGTCGAAGTCGACCTCGTCCTGGCGAGCGGGGCGAAGGGGCGCGCGGCCGTCCCGTCGGGCGCGTCGACCGGCCAGCGGGAAGCGCTCGAGTTGCGCGACGGCGACAGGCGCCGGTATCGCGGCAAGGGCGTCGGACTGGCCGTCGGTCACGTCAACGAGGAGATCGCCCGGGCGGTCACGGGCACCGAGCTCGATCAGCGCACGCTCGACCACCGCCTCCTGGCTCTCGACGCCACGCCGAACAAGGGCCGCCTCGGCGCCAACGCCATCCTCGGGGTCTCGATGGCCTTCGCCCGCGCGGCGGCCGACGAGACTGGCGTGCCGCTCTACCGGTATCTGGCGGGAGTCCGCGGCGCGGCCGCGCCCTCGCAGTGGCTCCTGCCGGTGCCGATGATGAACATCCTGAACGGCGGGGCGCACGCCGACACCAACGTCGATTTCCAGGAATTCATGGTCATGCCCGTGGGCGCCGGCTCCTTCGCCGAGGCGTTGCGCGCGGGCGCCGAGATCTTCCACACCCTGCGTGACCTTCTGAAGAAGCGCGGTCTCTCGACCGGCGTCGGCGACGAAGGCGGTTTCGCGCCGAACCTGTCGTCGAACCAGGAAGCTCTCGAAATCGTGCTGGAGGCCGTCGGGCAGGCCGGGTTTCGCGCCGGCGGCGACGTATTCCTCGCGCTGGACATCGCGGCGAATGGACTGTGGGACGAGGCGAACGGGGGACAGTACCGCTTCGAGAAGTCGGGCGGCCCGACACGAACGCCGGCCCAGATGGTCGAGCTGTATCAGGACTGGGTGCGGCAGTATCCCATCATCTCGATCGAGGAC
Source organism: uncultured Vicinamibacterales bacterium (assembly GCA_964359235.1). Classification (GTDB taxonomy): domain Bacteria; phylum Acidobacteriota; class Vicinamibacteria; order Vicinamibacterales; family JAHECP01; genus CAYHSN01. Next base: position 9,055 of record CAYHSN010000086.1, read on the forward strand.
GGACTCGCGGAGGGTGACTGGGCCGGCTGGCAGCTCCTCACAAGGGCGCTCGGATCGCGCGTGCAGTTGGTCGGCGACGATGTGTTCGTGACGAACCCGGAGATCCTCCGGCGGGGCATCGACGAGGGTATCGGGAACGCGATCCTGATCAAACTCAACCAGATCGGCACCGTCACCGAAACGCTCGATGCGATCGGAATGGCGCAGCAGGCGAGTTACGCGAGCGTCATTTCGCACCGCTCGGGCGAGACGGAAGACACGACGATCGCCGACCTCGCCGTCGGCACGGCAGCGGGCCAGATCAAGACCGGATCGGCCAGCCGGAGCGACCGCGTCGCGAAGTACAACCAGCTCCTGCGCATCGAGGAGGAGCTTGGCGGCGCCGCGCGCTACGCCGGGCGCGCCGCGATCGGGCCATTGAGCGGCCGATAGGCGTGGGGCGATCAGGACGCTCGCGAGTCGACAGCCGAGCGTCAGTCAGGCGTAGGGGCCGAGCCCTTCGACAAGCTCAGGGCAGGCTTGCTCGGCCCGATCAACGGCGGTCAGGCGCAGGGTGATCGGGCCGACCAAGGTCGGCCCCTACCAGACCCACATTATTCCACTTGCTTCTCGGCCTGCGCGTCCGCGGCAATGCGCAGCGAACGCAGGAACCGGCGATCGTTCGCGCTCATCTCCACCGAGCGCGCAGCCGGCTGGGATTGCTGAGTCCGATTCGACTTGGCGAGGCCCGAACCCGAACGACTGGCGAACCCGATGACGGCCTCGAGGGACACCCGCATCTCGTATCCGGCCGCGCGCGCCTTCTCCCGGCACGCTTCGACCCGAGGATCATCGGCAACCGCGGCGGAAATCGCGCCGACCAGTTCGCGAGCCAGGCGGTTCACGACGTCATTCATCTCGCCACCTCCCTCAGGCGCCACCGGGCCGGGTTACCGGGGCGAGATTCGATCCGACGCGGACGCGCGGGGTGGGATGTGCGCCGCCGGGATCGAGGGGTCAACGATACGCATAGGCGGGGTGAAATGCAGGACTCGCGGCCATTGTAAACGCGCGATCCACCACTGTCAATCAAC
>CAYHSN010000087.1:0-3681 GCA_964359235.1 uncultured Vicinamibacterales bacterium
CTCAAACCGTCGAGTGGCATGAGAACAAGAACGCGGCTACGCTTCGTTACTAGCCTGCGCGGCCGCCACCGCGGCCGCGCCTAAGCCGGGCTTGCACGGAAAAGTCGACATATTCGTACACATTTCAGCCGTGCAAGCACGGCTAGTGCGTCAGCGAATAGATGACTTCATTGATCATCATCCGGTACGCGTCCGCGGTGTAGCGCAGGTAGCCCGGGTACTCCTCGGCGTTCGACCACTCCCACCCGTCGCCCATGTCGCTGTTCCAGTTGATGAGCACCATCGGGCGCTTCCGGTCGTCCAGCACCGCGCGCAGCGTGGCCACGTAGCCGCCCTTCTCCCACGTGCGTCCGGCAAAGAAGGAACCGAGGCCGGGGATCTGCGGGTAGGCGTCGACCTGGTAGAAGCTGCTGAAGATCGGATGGCTCGGATCCAGATCGACGATGCGGCGATCCGGGAACACGCGCTGCAGCTCGCGCTCGACGTTGGCCCACTCGATCGGCCCGTGGAAGTCGTCGAGCGTGAGGGTGCCGCCCCGCAGCAGGAACTCACGCAGGATCGGCACCTCGGTCTGCTTCAGCTCGAGGTTTCCGGGCTCGACCATGTAGATCCACGGGTAGTTCCACAGGTTCGGATCCTCGAGCGTGAGCACGATCGGCTCGTTCACCTGGATCGCGGTGACCGACTTCAGGCGTCGCGAGAGGTTCTGCTCGGCGGCGTCGAAATCCACCGCCCACGGCTCGTCGAGGTAGCTGCCCCGCCAGCCGCGTGTCGTGAACGCGGTGTACTTGATGCGCGCGAAGGTCCACTCGAGGCCGGCGAACCGGCTGTCGCGCGGCGCCTGCCCGGCCGTCACGACCGGCGCGGCAAGCGTCGCCGCCGCGACCAGCGCGACCGCCGCGGCCACGGGTGTCGGCGCGCGCCTCACGCCTGCCCCTCCACGATCTTGAGGAGCAGATCCTGCGCGCGCTCGAAGGTCGGCGCAATCTCGAGCGCCGCGAGCGCCGCGCGCTTGGCCTCGGCCTTCCTTCCGGCGGTGAAGAGCGCCTCGCCCAGGTCGCAGTGCGCCGAGACGATGTCGATGGGGCCGGCGGCGAGCGCGGCCCGGAACTCCCGCAACGCCACCGTCAGGTCGCGGCGCTCGAGCGCGAGGCGACCCCACGCCGTGTGCGCCGCCGCGTCGAACGGATCGACCGTCACGATCCGTTCGTACGCCAGCGCCCGCAGCCCATTGTCACCGGCCTTGTCGGCGAACGTGGCCAGCTTCCGCGCGGCCTCGACGTTCGTGTGGTCGTAGGACACGAGCGTCTGCCACTCCCTCATCGCCCGCCCCGTGTCTCCGGCGCGCTCGGCCAGATCGGCCATCCGCGCGCGCGGGCTCTCCGGGCCCATCGCCATCGGCACGAGCGCCGCCGCGCGCTCGAAAGCGCCAAACGCCGCCGCCTGCGCGCCGGCCGCCGCGAGGGCCTGCCCGACGGCCATCTGCACCGGGAAGCTGTCCTGATGACGCGAGGCCAGCGCCTCGAGCGCGACGGGATCGGCGGCCCGGCTGATCTCGAGCCCCTGGGGCGCGCGCAGCGCGCGGCCGAGCGCGGCGTAGCGCTTCTCGAGCTTCGCGTCAAACGCCGTCTGCAACTCGTCGAGGCTCACACCCACGGCTTTGTGCACCGCGGCGCGTGTATCCAGCCCCTCGCCGAACGCCCGCAACAGCGTGCGCAGTCCCTCGTCCTGGCTCCGTTCGACGATCAGCTCGACGACGAGCGAGGCCTGGAAGTACGCGAGCGCGATCGTGTCGGGGCGCGTGAAGCCCGTGTTGAGATCCTCGAGCTTGAGGACCTGGCCGCCGTCGTACGCACGGGCGAACGCCACCTCGGTGTCGCGCGCCCACTCGGGCCGCACGCGGCCCTCCTCGAAGACCGAGATGCCTTCGGTCAGCCAGCGCGGCACGCGCTGGTTCGACAACTGGATGGTGAAGACGTGCGCCAGCTCGTGCCACAACGTCGCCTGCCAGTTGAACGTCCCCGGCGGCCGCGCGTGCGGCGAGTCCAGCGTCACGACCCGGCCGAAGCAGGCGCCGAGGGCGCCGATGAGGCCAGGCAGGCCGAGATTTCGGACGGCGAAGTCGTCGTGTTTCGGGAAGATTTCGACCAGGATCGGTCCGCGCGGCTTGAACTGGTACCGCGCGCCGAGCTTCGCGAGCGCCTCTTCGACGATCGGCAGCGCGTACTCCCGCAGCACCGGCGATTCGGTCGGATGCAGGCGCACGACGGCGTCGCCCGCGCGGAACGACTCGAAGTCGTCCAGCGTGTCGAGAAGCTGGAGCAGGTTGTAGGTGACGATGTCGTACGGATCGGCGCGAAAGGCGCGGTCGAGCGTGCGCCGCGCCTCGCGCTCATCGCCGACGCGCAGCAGGTGCATCCCGAGATCGGCGTGGGCGCGGATGTTGTCCGGCTCGAGCGCGATCGCCTGCCCGCCCAGCGTGACCGCTTCGTCGAAGCGGTAGTGGCTCGCGGCGTGGGCCGCGGCGACCCGGTACACGTCGCCGTAGGTGGGATTGATGGCGAACGCCTTCGCCACGGCGGCGTCGAAGTCGGCCTTGCGCCCGTCGAGATGCGCCATGGCGGCCAGGAGCGCCTGCGCGTCCGGGCTCTGCGGGTTGATGGCGAGCGCGCGCCCGATCGCCTCGCGCGCCTCGTCCTGGCGGTCGTCGTCGAGCGCGGCTTCCGAGAGAAACAGGTGCCCCTCGACGAGCGCGCCGTCGATCTCGAGGGCGCGGCGCGCAGCCGCAAGGGCGGCCGGCGGGTCCTCGCCGGCAAGCGCGCGCGCCAGGCCCAGGTGCGCCGGCGCCCACTCGGCGTCGTGCTGGAGCGCCACGCGAAACGACTTCACCGCGTCGGGCTGCTTCTTCTCGAGGAACAGCTCGCCCCACGCCGTGTTGATGGCGGGATCGTCCGGCGCTGCCGTGGCCGCCTCGCGGAACAACGAGTTCGCGGTTCGATACTGCCCGAGCGCGCGGGCCGCGCGCGCCACACGCAGCAGGCCGTCCGGCGTCCTGATCGCGCCCGCGCCCGCGACGAGGGGCGCCAGCACGCGCCGCGCGTCGGCCTTGCGGCCGCGTTGCATCAGCAGCAGGCCCAGCTCGAGCGCGGCATCGCTCGTCGGCTGCGCGGCCGCCGCGGGCTGCAGGATCGAGTCAGCCTCGTCATACCGCCCGCGTGCGATCGCCAGGCGCGCGAGTACGGCCGCGGCCGCCGGATCGGCCGCGCCGCGACCGCGCGCGAGCATCTCCGCGTCAGCGTACTTCCCGTGGGCGATCGCGCGAGCGGCGGCGCGCGCGAGCGGCTCGTTCGCCGGCGCGGCGGCGCCCTGCGGCGCTGGCGGCGAGCCGGAGGCGACCGACACACTCACCCCGCGCACGGCACTCGCGGCGACCAGGACCGCCGCGATGAGCAGCGATCGCCACGCCGAACGCCGGCGCCGGACCCGTGAAACTTGTGACATGGACCGTTTTCCGGATTATAGCTTAGCGGCGCGCCCCGACGCCGCGATTCTACACGCTTGGCTCCTACGCGTCTCTTCCTCGCTCCTCGTTCCTCGTTCCTCGTTCCTGGCTACCTTTCTGATAAAATCCCGCGCTCACATGTCGACGCCGCCCTCAGCCTCGCGCTCGCCCAACTCCTT
>CAYHSN010000087.1:3781-10047 GCA_964359235.1 uncultured Vicinamibacterales bacterium
AATCCCGCGCTCACATGTCGACGCCGCCCTCAGCCTCGCGCTCGCCCAACTCCTTCATCAAGGCGCTCGGGCTCCGCGACGTCGTCCTGATGACCGTCATCGCCATGGTGAGCCCGCGCTGGATCACGCGCAGCGCGATGCTCGGCGCGCCCGCCCTGGTGCTCTGGCTGCTCGCGGGTCTACTCTTCGGCATCCCGCTCGCGATGGCCGTCGTGGCACTGGCGCGCCGCTATCCTGAACAGGGCGGCCTCTACCCGTGGACGCGCCGCGCCTTCGGACCGCTGCACGGCTTCATCTCCGGCTGGTGTTACTGGCTGAGCAATCTCTTCTTCTTCCCGTCGATCCTGCTGTTCGCTGCGGCCAACGCCCTGACCGTGTTCGGCGATCGCGCGGCCGGACTCGCCGACAGCCGTGCGTATACGGCCGCGTTCGTGCTCGCCGCCCTGTGGCTGTGCGCCGCGCTCAACATCGTCGGACTGCGGGCGGGACGCTGGCTGCAGCAACTGGGCACACTCGGCATGTGGATCCCGGTCACGCTCGTCATCGCCGCTGGCGCGTTCGCGATGACCACCGGGCAGTCGGCGACGCCGTTCGCGCCGGCGAGCCTCGCCCCGAGCGGCAACACCATGAGCCTGCTGGGTCTCTGGTCGTCGCTGTGCTTCGCCTTCATCGGTTCCGAGATCACGACGTTCATGGGCGAAGAGGTGAAGGACCCGATACGGACGATCCCGCTCGGCGTGACGATTGCGGTCGGACTGACCGCCGTGTACTACATCGTCGGCACCGCGTCGATCCTCGTCGTGCTTCCGGCCGCCGCGTTGTCGGAGCGCACGGGCATTGCCGAAGCCGTGGACCTCGTCGCTGCGCGGCTGCACCTGCCCATGGTCGGCGGGCTCATGGGGCTGCTGCTCGCCGCCGGCTTCCTCGCGATCGCCAACTCGTGGACGGCCGGGGCGGCGCGCATCCCCTTTGCCGCCGGGATCGACCACGCCATGCCGGCGTCGCTCGCGCGCCTGCATCCGCGGTATCGCACGCCGCACGTCGCGATCGTCGTCCAGGCTGTGGTCTCCTCGATCATGTTCCTCGTCAGCCTGTTTCTCACGATTGCCGGCACGGGCACGACCGTGATGGAGGCGTACGACATCCTGGTCGGACTCGCGATCATCGCCAACCTCATCCCGTACCTCTATCTCTTCGCGGCGCTGATGCGCCTCTCGGGCGGGAACGACCGCACGCGCGATCGCGTCGTTCGAGTCCCTGGAGGCCGGATCGGCATCGTGCTGGTCGCGCTCAGCGGTCTGGCGGCGACGATGGTCGCCATCGTGCTCGCGTTCGTTCCACCGCCGGGCACGGAGAACGTCGCGAACTACGAGGCCAATCTGTTTCTGCAAACGGGCGGTGTGCTGGCGGTGGGATTGGCGCTGTACGGGTTTTCGAAACGCCGCGCGGGCGTCCCGTCGTCGTAGGGGCCGACCTTGGTCGGCCCATCGTCGTCGCGCAGCCCGTCGTCGCAGTCGTAGGGGCCGACCTTGGTCGGCCCATGTCTGCGGGACCACGTCGTAGGGGCCGACTTTAGTCGGCGTGCATCCCCAGCGCCCGCTCCTCGATCGCGATCCGCCTCAGCATGATCCACCCGAACCCGACGATGGCGAGGGCGCCGGTGATGGGCGCCGTCATCAGCAAGGCCACGCCCGCCAGTTCACCGACGACGGCCGCGTAGTTCGGGTATCGGAGAGAGTACATTACGCGACAGGACGACTGGCCGCTTCTCGAACGCGACCAGGATCAGCCTCTGGCCAGACTGATGGCCCGGTATTCGTGGGGACAGCACACAAAGAAGCTGCGGCGGCTCAGGCGTGGTTCAGCTTCAGAGATTGCGATAAGTGCGCTCGTTCCGGCGCCTGATCCTAGAGATCACGATACGCCTCGCACCGTCATCGATGAGATAGATTACGCGCCAGTCCCCTGATCGAATGCGGTAGGTCGTGACGGTGAGCTTTTCCACGCCGACGGGCCTCGGGTTCTCTGCAAGCGCGCAGATCTTGGCATCAAGGCGTCTGAAATCGTTTGCGGGAACCTTGTCTAGGTCTCGCTCGGCATGAGGTTCGTAGAGAATCTCGTAGAGAGCGTCCGGCACACCGTTACTCGGTCCGGCGCGCGCGGTAATCCGAGTACCTCAGGAGCCCTTCTCCCCCTTTCTCACGGTATCGAACCTCGGTCTCAAGTGCGTCCTGAAGGTCAACGATCTCCGCTTCAAACTGCTCCGCACTCCGAGCATCAACTGCCAGTTGCGGTGCAGGCGGTTCGCCCAGAGACACAAGGCCGGGGAGGTTGGAAGGCAAGAGCTCCCAATTGGCACTCTGCCATGCGCTGCTGCTAGTACTCTCAGATCGCACGATAGCGAGCATGGTTCTATCCATCGGTTTCGGCGCGTATGGTCTTGCGCTGAACAAACTCGAGGCCTTTCGTGCGTGTCACGATGGCCACTTCGATGATTCCGCCGACGCCGCGGATCCCTATCGAAAGCCCCTGCGCTCTTATCGTAGTTCGGATCAGAAAAGTTGCCAAATCGACGCAGTCCTGCAGCGGGAGCACTTGGTAAGGGATTCTCCATTCCATGTGAGGCCGCAACGACCCCAAGAGTGCCCGGACTTGCGCTTCTTCCCAATTAAGAGCCCGCCGCAGGAGTTCCGGAAGCGCAGGATCGTAGCCGTGGATCAGTCGGGTCGCAATCTCGAGCTGGCCACCCCACGTCATGCCAAACTCGCTCATTCCCGGGTTCTGCGCGGCGGGCCCGGGCTCTGAAGGAATACTGAAGAGAAAGACCCTGCCGTAGGGCTCGTCTTGGTCGTATCCGCCAACGATGAATGTCATCGGCTGGCCCTGGTACGTTGCGGGCATCGTCTCCGCCCATCGGGCCGCAAAAAACGCACTCAGTCGCTCAGCATACTCGGACACCTTGAGCCGTTCATTTCCCAGCGCCGGTTCAAACTCCGGTAGGTAGCTGTGGGCGGTTCGCGAGCCGACCAGCGCAGCACCATAAGTGACGGCACCCACGTGCTTGTGTGGGTCGCCAGCGAACGTCAGGAGTTTCGTGGCGTTGTCGAAGTTGACCACCAGCGGCGGTCCCGCCTCAGGGTCTGTGTGGACAGCTTCGAGAGTAACCCTGCTGTCGGCCGCCAGCACAACGCCCTCCGGCCCTTTGATAACCACGCCTAGTGACATTAGCCCTAGTCCCCCCAGATGACTCGAACAACAAGCACTGAAGCGGAGTCTATCAATGTCAACACGAGTTGTCACGGCATCCCGAGATCCACCCCGAGGGCCGCGGGCATTTCCAATCGCGAGCGGAAGGATACGATCTCGGCCGGGACAAAGACGAGAGCCAGTCGTGTTTGGGCGCGGGCTTAAATCAAGCGAGTCAGTGACGGAGCGCCCTGCCTTGCAGCCACTAGGCCCCGTCGTTCTCGGACCAAAGCGAGACACTGCGCTGCTCCCTCACCGCATCCCCAGCGCCCGCTCCTCGATCGCGATCCGCCTCAGCATGATCCACCCGAACCCGACGATGGCGAGGGCGCCGGTGATGGGCGCCGTCATCAGCAAGGCCACGCCCGCCAGTTCACCGACGACGGCCGCGTAGTTCGGATGCTTCAGGAATCGGTACGGCCCGCGGTCGACGAGCGGGGCGCCGGGGATGACGAGCACGCGGAACGTCCACCGCTCGCCGAGCGTGACGATCGCCCAGTACTTCAGCGCCTTCGCGGCGGCGAACACGACCCCGCCGGCCATGAACCACGGGCCGGTCTCCGCGGCGCGCAGCCAGCCCTCGATCCCCATCGCGACGAAGCACGAGGGATACGCGACCTGCATGAGTGGGAAGACGTCGCCTGGCGGCTCGATGGCGCCGCGCGCCCTCAGCGCGCGCTCGTTCGCGCGCGAACGCCGCGCTTCGACCAGCATGAGCGCGAAGACGAGCCCCACCGTGACGAGGGGAATCATGGCGGCGGGCAGGCTCCAGGTTCGACCCCCCGGGTCTCGAGCCTCCGGCCTCCGGTCATCCCCCCAGCGTCACATCCAACGCGAGCGCCTCGACGAGTGTGTTCAGCTCCGCCTGCGCCGCGCGCCGCTTCTCGTCGAGCTGCGCGACGGCGCGCTGCAGGATGTCGAGCCGGTTCTCCTGTTCGTTGAGCTGGCGTGTGTAGCGTTGCAGCAGCGCCTTCTCCTCGGCGCTGCCGCGCAGGGCTTTCATGTTCTCGCGGATGCGCTGCTGGTCCACGCCGATGCGATCGGTCTCGGTCCGTCTGGCGGTGATCTCGGCCGCCAACGCCGCCACCTCCGACTTCTTCGCCAGGATCGGCCGCAGCGCCTGCTCCACCTGTGGATTGATCGATCGCTCGCGAACGAAGAGCGTCACCTGGTCGTCGGTGAGCTGTGACACGGCGTACTTCGTCTCGATCGGACGTGCCTCGTCCACGGCGAGCGTGACCGTCTTCTTCGACTCGACGGTCACGCGGAACCGGTACGCCGCCGTGGAGGTTTCAGCGGGCGCCGGCGCGCCGCTCGTCAGCGTCCACCCGGCCCGCACCGGATGCTCGATGACGACGGCGCGGGCGGACTCGTCTTCGTTGCGGATGGTGTACGTCCGGCGCTCGCGCTCCTCGCGATGGTGAATCATCAGCCCGTTCGCGACGAGGACGCGCGTGACGCGCTGGCGATCGCTCTCGCGCTTCGCGTCGATGCGGACGCCGAGATCGACGGCGTACGACAGCAGGCGCCTCTCGCCCGGCTTGAGCTGATCGACGAGCCCCTCACCGGCGAACGTCTCGTCTTCGAGTACCGTGAACGATCCGCCGGCGAGCGTGAGGACACTGGAGTTGGTCACCCACAGCGCGCGCAACGGGCTCCCCCGATCGGATGACCCGCTCCAGAGCGACACGCGCTCGACCGCGATCTCGGTATTCGCGATCGGCACCATCGCCGACTGGTTCTTGCGGATCGTCACGGGTTCCTTCAGCTTGTACTCGAACAGATCGCCCAGCTCGCGCCCTTCCGCGGCTGGCTGAAGCTCCGCCATCCTTTCCTCGAGATCGCGCGCCTCGAAGCGTGCCTCGGCCGGCGGAGGCGGTGCGGGTGAGAGTGGCGCCATCGCGCGCCTCGACCGGACCTCGGATTCCGGCGCCGTCCCGACGAGACCGCCCACGACGCCGCCAGTGACTCCCTTTTCCTCGAGGAGGGTCGGCGAATGCGTCTGCGGCTGGAGCATCACGCTCTCCGGCATCGGCACCACCGGCCGCCGTGCGTAATACGGCTGCGAGATCTGCTGGATGAACGACTGCGGCGCGCCGGCGACGAGCGACAGCTCGACGCCCTCCCAGTCCTCGCCGATGGTGTTGTCCACGATCGCCCAGCCCTGCAAGAGCGGCTTCGCGCCCGGCTTCGATGGCAGGACGAGACGGTAGGTGGTCTTCCAGATGGGCACTTCACTGATGTAGCTGACGAAGAGCTGCCGCTCGCCGGACCCCGTCGTCGAAAGGGTCATGCGGCGCGTGTCCTGCGCGCGGGTGGACGCGAGCAGGCCGAGGTAGCGGCCGACCTGATCGGCCATCTCGCGTTCGGCGATGCGCACGCTCACCGCAGGCGTGATCTCCACCGTGCGAACCTGCCCGCCGTCGGTCACGAGCGACAACTCGTCGCGCGTGCTGGTGTCGGCGCCGCTCCCGCGCGTCCGCCGCTCCACGCTGAGCAGGCGGCCGGAGAAGGTCGCGCTGCCGACCTGCACCTCCAGGCGCGCGCCGCGCAACGCGCCGAAGAACTGCGCCAGCGTCGTGTCCTCGCCGAGCGGGAGGCGCAACGCGCCCAGCCGCTGGTCGAGCGGCGCTTCGGAGTTGTAGCTCACGCTCGTGATGCGCCCGCCGCCGAGATCGAGCGTCGTCAGCGACTTCAGCACGTCGTCGAGCTGCGCGCTCGTGAAGGTGATGGTGACGGCCTGCGTGCCGCGCACGCGGCCCACGTGCTCGAAGTAGCCGACGCCGTTCTTGTAGAGGACGACCCGGCGCACCGGAAGCTTGTCGGCGTGCTCTCCGGCGCCCGCGGTTCGTTCGGCCGGAGCCTGGGCGAGACCCGCGAGAGACGCCAACGACCAGACCGTTCCGAGTATCAGTGCCCACCGACGCATGCCACCCCTCCTCTTTTCCTTACGCCCGACGCCTTGCGCCTACGCCTTGGATTAACCTTGATGCGTCAAAACCCACCGCCGTTTCGAGAGC
>CAYHSN010000088.1:0-10020 GCA_964359235.1 uncultured Vicinamibacterales bacterium
GGCCGACTGAAGTCGGCCCCTACCGAAGTCGCGTCGGGCCGACCAAGGTAGGCCCCTACGGGCGTCACGCTGCCATCGCGCCGCCCAAGGTCGGCCCCTACGGACGTCGCGATCGGTGTCAGACTGCCGTCGATTCCGGAGGCGCTGATGTCCAGCTTGCGCCAGGGATCGACGTACTTCACCTGGCCGCCGGTCAGTGACAGCCGTCCGATCGGCAGCCGCTCCAGCGGTCGCCCGCCGCGGGCGCGAAGCTTCGGGAGATTGAGCGTGCCGTCGGTCGCGCGCGCGATCGTCACGCGCGGCCTGGTCAACTGCAGCGATTCGACCGCGAGCGCGCCTCGGATCGCGGACCACGGCAGGTCGACAGAGACCTCGTCCGCCTCCAAGAACGGCACAGCCTCGGCATTTGTGGGGGCCTCATTCGTGGGGGCCGGCTTCCCTGGCCCGAGCCGCGTCGAGGGCAGCCGGCCCGGATCCGTCGTGTCCAGCTCCACCCGGCCCGCGCCGTTCGTGGGGGCCGGCTTTAGCCGGCCCGCTACCCTTAACCGGACCTTCGTGATCCGAAACGACAGCGTGAGGAGGTTGTCCTCGCGCCGCTCGGCCGGAAGAGCGATTCCGGCGTCAGCGCGAGCCCGCGCGGCGAGCCACGCGAGCGCGCGCGAGCGCGCGGGCGCCGTGTGCAGCAGCGCGACGGCGACAACGGCCGCAGCAACGGCCGCGCCGCCCGACAAGACGATGAGCTGTCGCCAGCGCGCCCTCATGAATCATGTCAATTGTAGAACGCGCGGCCGATCACGGTGGGCGCGAGGACGACCAGTCCCGCGGCCGCGCCGATGGTGAGCCCTGCACAGACCTGCCACCCGACTTCGACCAGAACCGCCAGCGCCGGCGCGCCGCGCTCGGCGCGCGCGCGCCCGAATTCGGCCGCGGCGAAACCGACGATGCCGGCGAGCAGGCCGAGAGCGCTGAGCGCCTGGAATGCGGACAGAGACGCATTCGTCACGCCGCTGAACGATCGCAGCCGTTCGGCGGACGCCGTCGTCCGGAACCCGAGGCGCCCGAGCTGCGCCTCGAGCCGCGACGCGAGCGCGGGCGCCCAGCGCGGCTCGACCTCGATCAGGAACACTCGCGAGCCCTCGATGTCGGGAAACAGCCGCGTGAAGTGGCGCTCGGCCATCACGAGATCGCTCTCGAGCACGCTCGCCGCGAGCGCGCCGACGATGCGCAGGGTCACCGGCGCGCCACGGCTGTCGAGCGTCGTGATCTCGCCGCCGAGTGAGACGTGCAGCACATCGCGCATCGCGGCCGCATCGGCCACGACCGGCACGGCGCCGCCAGCGAGGTCGCGATCGAGCAACAGCCACGGATTCTGCTGCTCGTCAGGCGTCTCGGCGAGCGACGCCGTAAAGGTGAACCGCGCGCTCTCGATGAAATGGGGGCGCGCGCCAAGCATGCGCGGATCGATGGGTCTGTAGACGTTCCGGCGGCTCACATCATCACCGTGTCGCACACGGAAACGCGTGAAGCGCGCGGATGACAACGGCAGGTCGAGCGGCAACGACAATCCGATCGCCTTCTGCCCTTCCGTCGTGTCGAGATCGTGCAGCACGGGCACCGCCGATTCCGCCACGAGCGGATAGCCGCCGTCGCCCGAGCGCCGGTCGACCGCCGCCCGGCCGCTGCCCTGCTTCAGCGCGTTGACGGCGAGGTACCGGTTACAAGGCGACTTCACGTCGCGCGGCGCGGATGATCGCGCGCACCTTGTTGCGCTCGCGCCGCAGGGCGATCTGCACGAACGGCTTGAGCTCGAGCGGCGTCTCCGGTAGAAGCGCCGCCGCCTCGAGACGCGGCACCGCCGGCAGCTTCACCGCCGGATCGTGATCGAACCGTTCGCCCCGCGCGTAGCCGAGGGGCACGAGCAGCCGCGCCAAGCGTCGCAGCGTCGCGTTGAGCGCCCGGCGAAGCGCCGCATCGGCTGGCGAAGCCGCGACCCTGCGCTCGGCCTCGGCTCGCCACCGCTGGATGTCGGCGCGAAGGGCCCGCAGATCCTCGATGACGTTCGCCAGCGAGGCTGCGCCGGCCGACAGCTCCTCGTAGCGTCCCACCGCCGCCGTGATTTCATCGACGGCCGCGACGTAGTCGAACGGGTGGAGCGGCGAATTGGTCACGCGCAGGATCGTCGTCACATAGACCTGCAGGTCGCGCCGCAGGATCCCCAGATCCGCCATCGCCGGCCCATCGTCCGGCGTGTGCCACGCCGTGCTCCCGCCGCAGCCACCGACGGCGTAGTCGCCGCGGGCCTTGCGTTCGGCCTGCGGGATGTTCGAGAGCAGCATGTAGAAGGCCGTCGGCCCGATCTGATTGAACGAATAGTCGCCCGCGCGGAGGGGCCGCATGCCTCGCGCCGGCGCGCCCACGGCGTCGGCGATCGAGTCGAGGCAGAGCTCGGCGGCCTCGGCCATCCACATCACTTCCTCGTACGCCGTCGCGCCCGTGCAGCCCGGAGAATCGATGTTGAGGTGCGCGACGCACCACTCATCGATCTCTCCGGCGAACTCGTCGGCGTACCAGACGGACCCGGCGTAGCGCCCCGTCGAGTGCCCCGGCCACCACGCGACGCGCACCGATCGCTTCAGCCGATCGCGCAGGCCGTGCAGCACGCGCGCCAGCTCCAGCAGCGCGGCGTCGCCGGTCGCGTTGTCGCCGATGCCGACGTACCACGAGTCATAGTGGCCATGGACGAGGATGAACTCGTCGGGATCTTCAGAGCCCGGAATCTCGGCGACCGGCAGCAGGCACTTCCACCAGCCTTCCCGCAGCCATGTCCTGATGCTCACGCGCGCGAGGCCCCTCGACGCGAGCGCGATGAGCCGATCGCCGTCGGGGTGCGAGACGCAGACGACCGGCGTCCGCGGCTTGCGGTGCAGCGACTCGTGCGTCGGCGCGCCCCAGATCGGCGTGCAGATGCCCTCGTGAATCGCGGCGCCGGGATGGATGAAGATCTGGCCGATCGCGCCCCGCCGCTCGAAGGCGTGCACCGTGCCCGGCATCGAAAACCCTTCGGTGAGGACGATGCGGCCGGCAACCGGATCGGAGGCGCCGCCGGCCGAGGCCGCCGCGACCGGCGTATCGAAGAGATCCGCCGTGCCGCCCGCATAGCTCGAAGGCACGTAGCACAGCTCGCCGACGAGTGCGATCTCGCCGGTCGAGCGCGCGAAGGCCGGCGGACGCGACGCGATGACGTTCCCGCCGCTGTCGATGACACGGAGTTCCGAGCGCTCGGGCACGCTCAGAAACAGCTCGGGCTCGTGCACGGTGACCGGCACGCCGTGCGCCCGCAGGCGCGACGCGATGTACTCGCCTGCCGTTCGTTCGTCGGCGCTCCCCGATTCGCGCGTCAGCGTCGCGAAGCGGTCGAGGAGGGCCTGAGCCTCGGTCAGATCGATCGCGGCATGCGCCGCGCGTTCGAGGTCGAGATCCTTGTGAATCATGGCCATGCAGAATTGCAGATTTGAGGATTGCAGATTTGAGGATTGATTGTTGATTGATGATTGAAGATTGCGTGAATATGATTGTTGATTGTTGATTGAACCTGCAATCCATTCTTCAATCGTCAATCTCCAATCCTCAATCAATCCCTCAATCTCCAATCCTCAAATCTTCAATGCGCGGACATTCCCCCAGCGCCTACATCCGTCTTCGAGGCAGGCTGACGGCCAGATACACCATGAGGCTGGCGCCCACGCCGGCGAAGATCGGATCGAGCCCCAGCGGCCGCGGATCCATGCTCGTCCAGGCGACCGACACCGTCGCGCCCGCGATCATCGAGGCGAGCGCCGCCAGTTTCGTGCCGCGCGCCCAGTTCAGCCCGATGACGACCGGCGCGAAGAAGACGCTCGCGATGAGGTTCGCCTGAGCGATCACGATCATCTGCACGAGCGTGACCTCCCGGATCGCGAACCAGACCGGCACGAGCGCGAGGACAGCCACCGCGATCCGATTGGCGCGCAGGCGCTGCACCTCTGTGGCGAGCGGCTTCAGGAAGCGGCCGTACAGATCGTGCGCGACGCTCGCCGCGCCGACGAGCAGGATCGCGTTCACCGTGCTCATGATCGCCGAGAACGCGGCCACGATGAGCAGCGATCCGGCAATCGGCGTCAGCACGTGCGCGGCCATCGTCGCGCTGGCGAGATCGGGCGACGGGAGATCCGGGAAGAGGGCGCGCATCGACAGGCCGATGAGCATCACCGCCGATCCGATGATCGCCTGGAAGATGTACGCGACGCCGATCGCGTAGCGCGCCGTCGAGGCGTCGCGCATCGCCATGAATCGCGTGATCTCGAGGGGCGTGGACGCGAGCGACAGACCGAAGGCCGCCCCGAAGGCGAGGAGCTCGCGCCAGCCGTAGAACCAGCCGGTGAGCCGGGGGTCGATCCGCGCCAGCTCGCGCCCGAGCGCGCCGATCCCGCCGACGTGGCCGACCAGATACGGCACGGCCGCCGCCAGGCCCACGACCATGACCACGCTCTGCAGCAGATCGATCCGCGCGCCGCCGTGCAGGCCGCCCGCGAGCGAATACACGACCGTGCTCGCCACGACGAGCGCCATGCCGGTCCACGCCGGCCAGCCGAGCACCGCCGAGACCAGGATCCCGCTGGCTTTGTACTGGGCGACCAGGTAGATCGTGTACGCCACGACGATGCACGTGGCGGCTACGGCGCGGACAAGGCGGCTGCCATAGCGGACCTCGAAGTACTCGGGGATGGTGAGGACGCCCGCCGCGCGCAGCTTCGGCGCGACGAAGACCGCCGCGACCAGCCAGCCGAGCCACGCGCCGGGCCACACCCACGCGAAGCACACGCCCGCCATGTAGTGCAGGCCGACGGTGCCGACAAAGGTGCCCGCGCTGATCTGGGTCGCCGCGAGCGTCGCGCCGCCGACCAGCGCGCCGAGCGATCGGCCGGCGACGATGAAGTCGGCGGAGGTGCGGGTGCGGCGATAGCCGATCCACGCCAGTATGACGATCGCCGCGAAGTAGCCGAGGAGGACGAGAGAGAGGACGAGGTTCACAGCAGGCTTCGGGCTCCGGGCTTCAGGCTCTTGGCCGGTCCACCGTCACGTCGCCTTCGTACCCACGTACGGGTCACGAAGGCACGAAGGCACGAAAGCGGTTCATCGCCGGCTTCACTCGTTCCTCGCTCCTCGTTCCTCGTTCCTTCGTCGATCTCGCGCGGCCATCCACTTCGCCCAGACGAAGTACGCGACGATCCACGCGGCGGCGAACAGGAAGAACCCGTAGAAGTTCCAGCCGAAGCCGCTCATGACGCGCGCCCCCGCACGACGGACCACACGACCGCCAGCACGGTCGCCGCGAGGACCGTCATGTCGAGCGCTCGGGCACGCCAGGCGCCGCTGCCCCGCTCCGGCGGCAGGCGCACGAAGGCGGGCGGCGCGGGCAGGCGCGTCACGCCGGTCCAGCGCCCGTCGCGCTCGTCCCACCGCAGGCGCGGGAACTCGCCCGACGGACGCGCGGATCCGGCGGGCAGCACGACCTCGAGCTCGAAACTCTCACCGGCGGGCGGCTTCGCGAGCGCGGTGACCTCGCAGCGCAGCTCCGGCGTCCGCCGCGCGTACTTCACCTTCGCCCGCCCGGCGGCGCTCTCGGTCGAGATGACGCACTCGCCGGCCGCGGTGAACTCGACGCGCACGCGCGTCTGGCCAGCGATCGATGACGTGGCCATCACGAAGGCGAAGGCGGTGGCGCAGACAAGGCGCATAGGCGGAATGCGCGACATCTTAACATCCTCTCATCCCACCAGGCGCAAGCCTCTGACGATTCTCACCGTGGTCGCCAGTTGCCCCGCGTGCCGTTGCGCGTGCTCGGCGCCGCGGAAGAGCGGGCCCATCACGGCGGCGATCTGCTGGCCGGTCAGCGACTCGCCCCGCGCGTACATGAACAGGCGATCGGGTTCTTCTTGCACCTGCAGCAGCGTGTGCGCGACGGGCATCAGGGGCGGCGGGATGCCAGGCACGGGACCGCGCAGCCAGACGTCGAGGAGCTGAGACGTAGACAAGGTTACTGGTGCTCGTGACCCGGCGCACGGCGGACCTGACCGCCTCCGCCGAGGCTTCGGCGGTCCGCCGGAGCTTCACGCGAAGGCGGAAGGTCCGCTTCTACCGTGCAATTCGTTCCTCGTTCCTCGTTACTCGTTACTTCGTCCGTATCTCTGACACATCTCGCGCAGCGTGCGCGCGCGCTCCCGCGTTTCCTGCTCCTGCATCAAAACATCGACCGGCCACAGGATCCGCCACGTCCAGTTGTCGTCGGTGATCGTGGCGGGCACGTTGATGCGATCGCGCCAGCCGAAGACGTCCTGGATCGGCAGGATGAGGAAGTCCGAGCCGGACGCCGCGAGCAGTTCGATGATCGCGTCGCGCACGGCTGCCGTGAACCGCGCTGTTTCCCAATCGACGCCGGCGGCTCGCAACGCGGGTAACTCGCTGAGCTTCGCCCGATCGTCGGCCGTGAGGTCGCTCCACCACACGGCGAGGGGATCCGTGTCGTGGGTCCCGGTCGTCGCGACCGACGCGGCCGGATAGTCGGCCGGATCGATGAACGGCCGCTCGGGTTGGTGCCACCGACGCTCCCATCGGAGCACCTTATATCCCGGGACGCCGAGGCGCGCGAGCGAGGCGCGCACGAAGTCGGGCACGGTGCCGAGATCTTCGGCGATGATGCGCGCGCCCGAGCCGGCGAGGACGTTGAGCACCTGCTCGCCGAGCGCGACTTGGTCCGCCTCGTCTGCCGGCGTGAAGGAGGGTCTGCCCTGCGCCGGGCGCACGTAGGTGCGATAGAAGCCGACGAGGTGATCGATGCGGTAGCCGTCGAAGAGCGCCGCGCCTCGGCGCGCGCGCTCGCGCAGCCACGCGAAGTCGCGCGCGCGCATCACCTCCCAGCGATACGCCGGCAGACCCCAGTTCTGCCCGTCCTTGGCGAAGGCGTCGGGCGGCGTGCCCACCGACGCGTCGAGATCGAACGCGTCCTGGTGGACCCACACGTCGGCGCTGTCGCCGCTCACCATGAACGGGAAGTCCCCGAACAGCCAGACGCCGCACGCCGCGCGCGCGCGCTGCCACTGGTCGTCCGCCACCCACTGCAGGTACTGCCGGTAGAGGATCTCGCGCGCATCCTCGCGCCGTTCGCGATCGAGCGCGCCAGGGTCGCGACGCCGCAGCGGCTCCTCCCACTCCCGCCACCAGCGCTGCTGGAACCGCGCGTGCAGCACGCGGAAGAGCGCGTAGTCGTCCAGCCACCAGCGCTCGCGTTCGACGAAGGCGGCAAAGGCCTGCGCGCGCGGCGATCCGCCCGCCCACTCGACGTCGTGGAACCGATCGAACGCGGCGCGCAGCGCGGCGTCCTTGAGCGCGCGCACGGTGTCGTAGTCGATCGCCAGCATGCGGCGAACCTCGGTCAGATCGTGCCGCGCCGACACGTCGAGGCTCGCTTCGCCGCCGAGCGCGCCGAAATCCTCCATCTCGCCGACGCTGAGGTAGATCGGATCGATCGCCATCGCGCTCAGCGCGGAGTACGGCGAGTGCTGCCCTTCCGCCATCTCGTTGACCGGCAGGAGCTGCCACAGATCCTGACCCGCCTCGCGCAGCCACGCCGTGAAGGCGGTGATGTCGCCGATTTCACCGATGCCCCAGCTTCGGGAGGAGGGGATCGAGAAGAGCGGGACGAAGAGGCCGGCGTGACGGGTGCTCACCACGGAGCCAGCGGAGGTCACGGAGTCATTTAACCACGGCGCTCACGCCGCGCACGGGGCCAATCAACGACAGCCATCGCCAAGCGCGAACACCGCCGTGGGCACGCCGTCGAACGCCACGGGACGGTGGGCCGCGACGGCCACGATCGGCCGGCCGCGCCCGGTTGCCTCCTGCATGACGGTGCGCCAGCACTGGATCGCGTCGGCGTCCATGCCGCCCTCGGGCTCGTCCACCAGGAGACACGCGGGATCGGCGGCGAGCGCGCGCGCGATGCCGACCCGTTGCCGCTGCCCGGACGAGAGCGCCCGGACGTCGTTCGCCCACAGGTCGCCCACGCCGAGACGATCGAGCGCGCGCCGCGCCTCGGCCTCACGGCCCCGAGTCGCGAGCAGCACGTTGCCGCGCACCGTCCCCGCGAAGAAGAAGGGCGCTGCGTGCACGAAGACGGCGCCGCGCGTCCCCGGGGCCGGCCACGGCTCGATCGATCCAGACAGCGGCGCGAGCAGCCCGCCCAGTGTCTTGAGCAGCGTGGTCTTTCCGGCGCCATTGGCTCCGACGAGCCAGGTCACCCGATCGCCTGACAGCTCGAAGTCGAACGGACCCGCCACGGGGCGGCCGCTGTACCCGACCACGAGCTGGCGGATGACGATGGGCGCGGTCATGGCGTTTTCGCTTCGCGCCAGAATCCCGCGCCGTGCACCAGTCCGTTCACGGTCAATGCCACGACGAGCAGGGTCACCCCCATCGCGATCGCCCGCGCATCGTCACCCTTGCTGTGCTCGAGCGCGATGACCGTCGTGAGCGTTCGCGTGTGACCGCGAATGTTGCCGCCGAGAATGACGGCCGCGCCCAGCTCGGTGAAGACCCTCGCGAAGGCGATGAGCACGGCCGATACGAGCGCGGCGCGCGCCTCACGGAGCAACGTGCGCATCGTCAGCGCGCGGCCGAGCCCGAGCGCGATCGCCGTCTCGCGGGCCTCGAGGGGTAGCGACCGGACGGCGGTCAGGGCCAGCGCGGCGACGATCGGCGTCGCAAGGATGAACTGACCCGCGACCATCGCGGCGCGCGTGTACAGCAGATTCATCCACCCGAGCGGGCCGGACGCCGACAGCGCGAAGTACAAGCCCAACCCGACCACGACGGTCGGGAGCGCCGTCAGGGCGTGCAGCAGCCAGCTCGCCGCGGCAACCACCCTGCGGCTCGAGAGGGCGAGGGCGTAGCCGAGCGGCACACCGCTCGCGGTCGCGAGCACCAGCGCGGCGAGCGAGACCTGCAGCGACACCGCTGTCACCCGCCAGACCTCGGGATCCCCCGAGAGCATGAGCCCCAGCGCGCGCCACGTGTTGGTCAGGATATCCAGCATCTGGCGCCTCAGCGCGGCAGCGCCTGCGGGGTATCGGCCGGGCGTCCCGCCGGCCATGGAACGAATGGATGGGTTCCCGCGACGGCGAACTCCTCGATGAGCCGGCGGCCGCGTCCCTCGGTCAGCCAGCGCACCAACCGGCGCGCCACGTCGCGGCGAGGCGACCGATCGTCAGCCACGATGACGGCGTACGTGTTGAGCATCTCCTCGCCGCCCTCGAACACGGGTGCGAGCCGCAGCACTGGCGCGAGCTGCAGAAACGTTGCGCGATCGGTCAGGCAGTAGCCCTGGCGTTCGCTCGCGACACGCAACGTGGCCGCCATGCCCTGCCCGGTCTCGAGTATCCGCTCGGCCGGCGGCTGCACGCCGGCCAGGTCCCACAACTGGCGCTCGCGCGCGTCGGTGCCGGACGCGTCACCGCGCGACACGAACGGCGACGTCGATCGGGCGATGCGCCGCATCGCGTCGGCGGCCGTCGAGGCCTCACGCGCCGACGCGGGATCGCCAGCCGGTCCGGCGATCAGGAAGTCGTTGAACATCAGCTTCCGGTAGAGCGTGACGCGGCCTTCACGGATGAACGCGTCTTCCGCGGCCGGATCGTGCGTGAGCGCGAGGTCCACGTCGCCACGGCGCAGGAGCTGCAGCGCCTTGCCGCTGCCAACGGCCATGACCTGGACGTCGACGCCGCTCGCGGCGCGGAACGCCGGCAGGATCGCCTCGAGCAACCCCGAGTTGTCGACGCTGGTGGTCGTGGCGAGCCTCAACAGCGTCCCCTCCCGCGCGCACGACGCGGAAAGCGCGAGCGCCAGCAGGCAACACAAGAGCCACGAGTTCGATCTGGGAGCGCTCATCGGCCTCATCGCGGCGTTCTCGAGCGTGCGCACGGTGTG